>NZ_JGVT01000005.1:84178-360798 GCF_003665005.1 Petrotoga sp. Shatin.DS.tank11.9.2.9.3 | reverse complement strand
TCATTTGTTCATATTTCATTTTTTCTACCCACACTTTTTGGAAGAGAACCTTTTCTTTACTTTTTTGGTTTCGACAAAATGAATACTTTTCAATTTTTCTATTGAGACATTCATACTTTCTCTTATCTTTCTCAATAATTCATCCTGAACGTCTCTTATAGTCCAAGAAGTACTCCCAGCCGGTTTTTGAATGAAATCAAAAGCTCCCTTTTCTAAACATTCTATCGTAATAGAGGCCTCTTTTGAAGTTAAACTGCTCACCATAATAACCCTTGTTGGAGATTTTAACATTATCTCACTTAAAGCATCGAGTCCATTCTTTTTAGGCATTTCAACATCTAAAGTAATCACGTCTGGTGTTAAGGATAAAGCTTTTTCTACAGCTTCAACTCCATCTTTAGCCAATCCAACTACCTTCATGTCAGGTTCTTTATCTATAATGTCTTTTAGAACCATTCGCATGAAAGCAGAGTCATCAACTATTAAGACCCTTATCTGATCCAAGTATCTTCCTCCTCATTATTTTTCTCTTTTTTTATATATAAAGCCACATAAATTCAAAAAAAGCAAAAAAACTATTGCTAAAATTATACCATATTTAGGGTTCAGATTGAAAAAAGCATGACCGAAGATAATTATTCCAATTGCAACTGCGAAGATGGAAGTTATAAAAACCGATGCAGCAGAAACATCTTTGATTATCTTTACCGAAGAGCTATAAAAAGGATGAAGAAAATCCAACAGTTGTTCTGTTACAGTATTCACTGTTTCCATGATCAGCACCAGCATGACTGTGAATATTAAAAGTATAAACTCTACTTGAGTTAAGTTGGCAAAAATAGCAACAATTAATACTATCAGTCCTATTAAACTTTGTATTCTAAAGTTTCTTTGAGATTTATAAATTTCGATGAGCCCTTGCAATGCGTAAGAAAAACTTTTTTTTAGACTTCTATTTTGATTATTTTTATTCATAACCTTTCCCTAATTTTTTATACATTTTAGTTGATTCTAACGGATACCTTTTTTTGCACAAATCATAGCCAATTTTGATGGCTTTTTCATCAATCTCTATATAATTTTTCGATACGTTCAATTTGACTTCTTCTATAAGACTTTCCAAACTTATTATCTGAGTTACTGAGCAAAGAACCCCTAATCCTACCATATTTGCGACATTTTTGTTTGAGAATTCTTCTATTGCTATTTGTGAAGCTGGAACCTTGATTATTTTCTTGGTGATTCTTTCTACATACTGAGGTATACTTTCAACGAATTTTTCATCGTAGAATAAAATGCCATTTCTTTTAAGATTTCCAATATGATTTAAACCAACATTATGCATCAAATACAATATATCAAAATTTTTAGCTTCAGGATAATCTATAGGTTCTTGATCAAAAAGCACATCACAATAAGAAAGTCCTCCTCTTACCTGTGCACCATAATGCTGGGATTGAACAACCCAAAATCCTTCTTTCACCAGTGCTTTTGCAAATATTATTCCCATTAAGATGTTACCTTGACCGGCTTCTCCACTGAATCTGACCGAATTAGGTGTACTAATTAAACTACTCACTTCGGCGATACCTCCTGTGAAACCAATTTTTTCCTTAATTTTTCATACCTATCAACGTACCCTTCTTTTTCAACATTCAGAAATTCACCTATTATAATCTTATCTTTCAAGTCATTTTCATCCATATTTTTGGCTTTGCTTAGCATTACGGAGTTATCTTTAAAATATTGCAACATTTGGGTAGGTTCCGTCATTTTGTTGTATCTCCCATAATAAGTATGACAATTTGTAACTATTTCAACAACCGACATACCTTTATGCTTTAAGGCGTTTTCTATGTATTTAACGGATAACATGTAATGGAAAACGGTTGATCTAGCGACGTAAGTGGCACCAGAAGTTATAGCAAGATTAACTGCATCAAACTCGTTTTCTAAATTCCCATAAGGAGAAGTTGAAGCGTAGGTTCCGGCAGGTGTTTCAGGTGAATATTGCCCGCCTGTCATTCCATAAATAGAATTGTTGAATATAATAACTGTTAGATCCATGTTTCTACGGCAAGCGTGAATAAAATGATTTCCACCTATTGCCAGTATATCTCCATCTCCACCCATTACTACCACATTAAACTCTGGCTTTGCTAATTTAACCCCAGTGGCAAAGGCAATAGCCCTTCCATGAAGCGTGTGCATAGTGTTAAAATCTAAGTACCCGGTGACTCTTGAAGAACATCCTATACCCGATACAACTGCCACCTTATTTTTATCTAAACCTAAATTATCGACCGCTTCCACAAAATTTTTCATTATTATTCCATTACCACATCCTGGGCACCAGACGTGAGTCATTCTGTCTTTTCTTAAATATTTAAAGTATCTCTCTACAGGCATTTTATCCCACCTTTCCATTTTGATATTTATTTTGATCATTCGACAATTTTTGATTGTATGTTACACGTATCAAAAAACAATTGTGTTAGACTATCCGGATAGCCTTCTCTATAATAAACCTTTTTTATTCCAGCGTTTATTATCAACCTGGCACATACGGAACAAGGTTGATGTGTGATATAAATTGATGCGTTATCAGTACTAATCCCAAATTTAGCAGCTTGCATCAAGGCATTTTGTTCTGCATGAAGGCCATAACAAATCTCTTGGTTTTCTCCACTTTTTATACCCAAATCGTCCCTTATGCAGCCTATATCATCGCAATGGGGAAAACCAGATGGCGGTTGATTGTAACCAGTCGCTAAGATCCTTTTTTCTTTAACTATTACGGCTCCAACCTTTCTATGCAAACAGGTGGACCTTTTACTTACCAAATCCGCTACTTCCATAAAATATCTGTCCCAATCTTTCCTTTCTTTGAATAAGTTGGGATCATTAAAATTTTTATTCTTCAAATAATTTTCAACTTCGTCCTTTTTACCCAAAAATAAGCCTCCCTTAAGTTGGAGATACCTCTAACAAATTCTCAAAAACATACCTTGAAAAATTCAAGCCTTTTGTAGTTAATTTAATAGAATCATCAATAGATATATACTCTTCCAAATTCTTTTTTAACTGATTTAAGACATTGTCAACCAAATTTTTGGGGAACCTTTGTACCAAAGAATCATAGGTTATTCCCCTTGTTAGTCTCAAAGACAAAAAAAGGGTTTCTATCAATTCGGTAAACTCATCGTTCACATTTTTTGTGTCGTATGGAAGTTCCTCATTATTTAATTTTGTAATATATGCTTTAACATCTGAAGTATTGACATATCTTTCGTTGTTGATATGCCCTCCTGCGGAAACCCCAAATCCTACATAATCTAGGTTATACCAATAAAATTTATTGTGCATACATTCTTTGTTGGGTAGAGACCAACTTGAAATTTCATATCTGTTATATTCTAATTTTTCCAATTGATCATAGATATAATCAAGAAGTTCATATACAAAGTCTTCATCCGGAAGTTTCATTTCCTTGGTTTCAAGAAAATGTTTTAAAGGAGTATCGTGTGAAGAATCCAATAAATAATAAGAAATATGAGAGGGTTTCATCTTTTCTATAAACTCTAAATTACTATTAACCGTTTCAAAATTTTCATAAGGTAATCCAAGAATAAAATCCACATTTATATTATCATAAAAAGATGCCAAAAGTTTATAAGATTCTAAGCCTTTATTAAAATCATGGGCTCTTCCCACGGTTTTTAATATCTTATCAGAAGTACTCTGGAACCCCATAGATATTCTGTTAATCCCTATTTCTTTGTAAAACTGCACTTTTTTCTCATCAACACTTTCTGGATTTACCTCTATCGTGAATTCCTTTAAATCAGATAAATCCATATTTTCTTGTAATGAACGAAAGGTTTGCAAAATAAACTCTTCCTCAGTAAAAGATGGGGTTCCACCTCCAAAATAAATCGTTCTAACCTTCCTATCTTTTAATTTTTTACCTTTCAAAGCGATTTCTTTGTATAATGCGTTAAAATATTCTTCTTTTAAGGATAAATCGGTTGTAGATACATAGTCACAATAAAGGCATCTCCTCACACAAAAAGGTATGTGTAAATATAATGCAATATAATTAGAATTCAAAAAACAAACCTCCTCCTTTTTCGTTGAACGAAAAAAGTAGAGGCAACTTAAGATTTTCATTATAAATATAAAATTCGTAAAAAAAATCTTGACCAAAAGCTATTCTTGTACCAAGATGCAACTGCTGATCGAATATATTCATTGGAACTGAAAATCCAATATTTGGGTACCATTTTTGTTGTATTAACGCTGCTCCTACGTCGATTGTATCTACATAGTAGCTGTCTAGGTTAACGAGAGGAACATTTAAATAGAAACCATTTGAATAACCTAAACTAATTGGTATTTCTATAGGCCTATATATTCGAGCTTTTACTTCAAATAGATTTATATTTTTATTGTTAAAAAGAAATAAATTTCCTATAGCATATGAAGGGGCATTGAACTTAGCTTGAGTGAAGTTATATATATCGTGGTCGACATTTTTAACCTCAACTCTTTGAAAATTTTTTACTGTCAAAACTCCTAAAAAATTATTTTCAAGTTTGTACTCATATCCTACACCAAATTCACTGTTGTATACTGGTACATTCACAAACACATTAAAAAAAGACTCTCCAGTTTTCAGTTTTATCGTCCTGTTGAAGAGTTTATTTTCTATATATAAAGAGTGGTAATCGGAATAACCGATCTCTAATCCAAAATCTTCAAAAGACGATGTAGACAGTGTAAAGGTCGCACCTTTATTTTCTATCTCTGGACCGAAGGGAGTGTACCCTACATAAGATAAAAGTATTGTTGAAATAAACATAAAAAATCCGATAAAATACAATTTTCTCAAGGATCATCACCTCGTGATGATTTTCAATTATCTTCAAGTAATTCATTGAGTATTTCGTTCGTTTTTTGAGGGTTAGCTTTGCCCTTTGTTTGCTTCATAACTTCGCCAACAAAAAATCCCAAAAGTTTCTTTTTACCATTCTTATACTTTTCAACACTATCGGGATTTTCTTTTAAAACATTTTCAATTATTTTTCTTAACTCATCTTCATTTTCTATTTGTTTTAAGCCTTTCTTTTCAACGATCAGTTTGGGGCTATCACCTGTTCTATACATCTGGGGAAAAATATCTTTAGCGATCTTTGTTGAAATTGTATTTGTATCTAAAAGCATTTTTAATTCCGCAAAATGCTCGGGTTTAATTTTTACATTTTCGATACTATCCTCATTTTCTTTCATCTCTCTTAATAACTCAGTTAAGATAAAATTACTAACAAATTTGGCATCCTTAGTCAATTCTACGCATCTTTCATAATAATCAGCTAACTCTTTGTCTGAAGAGAGAATTTGTGCGTCATATTCAGGTATGTTGTACTGTGCAACAAACCTTTTAGTCTTCTCTTCTGGCATTTCAGGAATGAGTTTTTTTACTGTTTCAATAAGTTCATCGTTCAAAATTAGGATGGGGAGATCTGGTTCAGGAAAATATCTGTAGTCCATCTCTTCTTCTTTTGTTCTCATCGAAAATGTCTCTTTTTTGTTGGCATCCCACCCTCTCGTTTCTTGTATTAACTCCCTACCTTCTTCTAAATTATTAATAATCCTATCTCTTTCATATTCTAACGCTTTTTCTACAAATTTGAATGAGTTTATATTCTTAATCTCTACCCTTTTACTTATTTCTTCGTTTTTTTGGTTGAGAATAGAAATATTTGCATCACATCTCAAAGCTCCTTTTTCCATATCACCCGTTGAAATATCAGCGTATCTAAGCAAATTTCTTAATTTCTCCATAAATATCCTTGCCTGTTTAGGAGTCTCTATATCCGGCTCGGTTACAATTTCTAAAAGAGGTATGCCTGCCCTATTAAAATCGATTAAACTTTCTTGAGCATAGGAAATCTGATCCCCTTCATGAAGCATCTTAGCCGTATCTTCTTCCATATGCATCCTTCTTATTCTTATCTTTTTGCCTTCAACGTCTATGTATCCTCCACTTACTATGGGATGAAAATACTGCGTAATTTGATAACCCTTTGGCAAATCGGGGTAAAAATAATTCTTTCTATCGAACCTAGAAAACTTATTTATACGTCCATTTAATATTAATCCAGCTTTTATCGCAAGTTTAAGCGCTTCCTCGTTTAATACCGGCAACGTTCCAGGTTGGCCTGTACATACTGGACAAATATTAATATTCGGCTCAGCTTCATAATGCTCTGTACTACATGAACAAAAGGCTTTGGATTTTGTTAGTAATTGGACGTGTATTTCTAATCCTATAATGGTTTTATACATAATTTTTCAACTCCCTGGAGGTCTCTTTAAAGAAATTGTCTGCTATAGTTAATAATTCCTCATCCTTCATATATCGACCAATGAATTGTATACCAAAAGGTAACCCTTGGACATCACCAAAAGGAATACTTATGGCAGGTGATCCATTTAAATTCGCAGGGATTGTAAAAATATCCATTAAATAATAATCTAAAGGTTTTAACTTTTCCCCTATCTTTGGTGGGAGAACAGGAGATGTGGGGGTCATTATCAAATTATAATCGTTTAAAACTTCCTTTATTTTGTCACTCAACAATTTTCTTACTTTTGAGGCTTTTGAGTAATATTGATCGTAATAAAGAGAAGATAGATTAAAAGTTCCCATCATTATTCTTCTTTTTACTTCCATACCAAAACCAACTTCTCTAGTAGATTTATACATTCTATTCAAACCTAAGGCATCGTTCCTCAACCCATATTTGACACCATCGTATCTTGAAAGATTGGATGAAGCTTCAGCAGGGGCTATTATATAATAAATTGCTACTGAATATTCAAGTTCCGGTATGTCTTTTACGTCAACTATTGCTCCTTTGCTTCTCAAAAAGTTAATAGCCCTTTCAAATTGTTTTATTACATTATTATCTGCATTTTCATGGTAAACAACCTTTGGAATGCAAATTTTGGTTTTGGATAAATCTATATCTACATCTTTTACCAGATCTTTATTGTGCTCCAACGTGGTTGAATCCTTGGGATCTTTTCCTTTCATAATTTCTGTAACAGTTCTAACGTCCTTAACATTATTTGCAAAAACACCTATTTGATCCAATGAAGATGAAAAAGCGGTTAAACCGTATCGTGATATCATACCGTATGACGGCTTAAATCCAACAACACCACAAAAAGCGGCAGGTTGTCTTACTGAGCCTCCGGTATCGGATCCTAGAGAAAATGGAACGTACCCTGCTGCTACAGCTGCAGCTGAACCTCCACTACTACCCCCCGGGACTCGTGCCAAATCCTTAGGATTTCTTACAGCTCCAAAGGCTGAATGTTCGTTGGTATTACCCATGGCAAACTCGTCCATATTAGTTTTCCCTACCACTGTAAAACCTGCTTTTAAAAGCCTTTCAACGGCAGTTGCGGTATAAGGAGAATTATAATTTTCAAGGATTTTAGAACCGTTTGTTGTTTTAGTTCCTTCAACTAAAATGTTATCCTTGACCAAAAAAGGTATGCCAAAATAGTCGCCATCTTTATTCCCTTCTACCTTTTCTATTCTCAAAACTGAATTTATTTCTTTATCCTTTTCATAAATCTTTTTGATACTTTCTTCTATGACATTTTTACCAACCAAATCATCTATGGTCAAATACATCACCTCAAAAAAGAGTTTTAATTAAAATATGTAGTATCTAAAATCGAATATCAAAAGTAAAACAAAACTTGCAATAATTAATCCGTAAGACAAGTAAGAAAGCGTTCTCCACCCTTGGTAACTCCTCTTTGTGTACCTTATAGGTGTTAACCAACCAAAGGTAAAACCTATTCCTAATCCTCCTAAATGTGCAAAATTGTTTATATTAGCACCTGGTAAGAATCCCCAGATCACGTTTATTAAGATAATTGGGAGTAAAGCGGTCCCTGTTACAGGTCTCAATATAGTTGGGGTATCGTGCCTAAATCCCGCCCCAAAAAGTAGTCCTATCAATCCGAATATCGCACCTGATGCTCCTACAGAGATTGCACTAGGTAAAAATAAGTGGGTTAAAAGATTACCAAAAATACCTGATAACATGTATATTGAGATAAATCTTTCTTTTCCATAAGCCCTTTCAACTATGTTACCCACGTAAAATAAAGCGATCATATTGAAAAATATGTGAAATAACCCACCATGAACAAACATTGATGTAATCAATCTGAACCATTCTCCGGCTGTGATTAAATTACCCAATTGTGCACCAAAAAGTATGTATATACGTGGGTTAGAAAAAGCGCTAAAACCACCAAATAAAAACATCATTATAAATATCAAAACATTCAACATTATTAAGTAACTCGTGACATTTCTTTGCATCTCTTTCTCCTTTCTTTGTCTATGTGTATGGTATGCCTAGGATTCTCGAAGTTTGATCCCTTTATTGTTCAAACTTTCTAAAATAGATCTTTCGACTTGATTGACTTCTTCTTCTGTCAAAGTTTTATTTTCTGATCTATAAACTATTGAAACGGTAATACTTGTTTTATCTTCTTCTATATTTTTTCCTCTGTAAACATCAAAAATTTTAAAATCTTCTACGATATCTGCCACACTTATTATTATTTCTTGAATCTCTTTAAATTCGATGTTTATAGGAACAATCATAGAATACTCTCTTTTGATAGCAGGAAAATCTACTTTTCTGAATTCCCTTTTTATTTCTTTCTTACCTTCAAATATTTTATCCAAATTTATCTCACAGATATATATAGGGTCTTTTATTTCGTAATAATTATCGGCTATCACCGGATCAAGTAGACCTAAAAAACCAATTTCTTCGTTGTTGATAAATAGACGAGCACTTTGAGCTTTCAAAAAACCAGGTTGATCACTTCTTACGTATTCTATTTTTATATGGAATTCATTCAATAAGTTTTCTAAAACACCTTTTACAGAATAAAATGTAACCTCTCTCTTATCCGTGAAATCATCATTATTTTCTCTTCCAGTTGCCACAAAGGCAAGGTTAGTAAATTCCTTTGCACCTGTTTCACTGTCTTTATCTGCTTGGAAAACTTTATCAATTTCGAACATTTTTATATCTTTTGTTTGGTTTCTATAATTAAAAGAAACTGAATCTAACAAACCATATATCAATTTGGATGACATGTATTCTAATTCTGAGGAGATAGGATTAATCAATCTTAACTCCAATTCGTTTTCCATCCACATTCTGTTGCCATTGTTCAACGGAAAGGTCTTTGCCTCATGATAACCGTTAGCCAACATAATATTCGCTACTTTCTCTTTAAAAGAAACAAAATCTCTCTTACTTCCTATCAATCCATTTAGATTTGGGAAAGCAGGCTGAATTTTTGAGTAACCGTAAACTCTACCAACCTCTTCAACGAGATCAATATCTTGGGTAATATCTGGCCTTTTTGTGGGAATAGAAACGTTCCATTCTTCATCTATTATATCCCAAGGTAAATCAATCATCTTGACTACATCTTCCATTGCCTTCTGCTGCGAACTTTTTTCCACTATTGTGAAAGAGAAATCTAATTTTTTTAATATTTGTTCAATTTCTTTTTCTGCTAAGTCTTTCCCCAACCTATCGTTTATAAAACTTTTTTTAATCAATATTTCTTTATTTTCTATAGGCTTAGGATATATATCCGTTGTAGCTCCTTCTACCTTTCCTCCTGCCAATTCGTTAATCAATTTAATCAATCTCCCCATAACCATCTCACTATCGTTTGGATCAACTCCTCTTTCAAAACGATACGAAGAATCAGAGGTTATCTTATGGTAAGTAGAGGACTTTCTTATATTGACAGGATCGAAATGGGCAACTTCTAATAAGATATCTTTCGTATTTTCATTGATGCCGCTTAATTCTCCCCCCATTATGCCACCAAGTGCAATTATGTTGTCACCATCGGTTATAAGTGTTTCTTCCCCTTCCATGGTGTACTCTTTACCATCCAAAAGCAAGATTTTTTCGCCTTTTTTAGCTTTTCTAACTACTATTTGGTCACCTATAAGATCTAAATCGAATGCATGGATGGGGTGACCTGTCTCTAACATTACATAGTTTGTTATGTCTACAATATTATTTATACTTCTTATTCCTGACCTTCCTAACCTTTTAACCAGCCACATTGGGGATGGACCAACTTTTATATCTTTTACAACTGTTGCCATATATCGATTACATTTTTCATATTCTATTCTTACCGGAAACCCCTCACCCTTACTAATTTTTATATAGTCAGGTAAATTAAATCCCACACCACAATCTATTGTTTCTAACTCTTTGGCAACACCTAAGTAAGACAGTAAATCAGGCCTATTGGGAAGTATATCTAATTCCAAAATTTGGTCATAAAGATCAAAAAATTTTACAAAATCCGTTCCATTCGGAACGTCATCCACTATTCTGTAAATTTTATCCGCATCCCCAGATATACCTAATTCCTTCAAAGAACACATCATTCCCTCAGAGATAACTCCCTTGAATTCTCGTTCTTCTATTTTTATATTGTTTGCTAAAGTTGCCCCAGGAAGTGCAACTGGAACTTTTTCTCTAATCTTAACTGTAAGATCCCCGGTGACTATATTTTTGATATCTTTCCCTACGTCTATCTTACAAACTACTAAATTATCAGCATTTTCAAGTGGGGTTATTTCCATAATCTCTCCAACTGTTATATTATTAAGATTATTCCCCGCTTTTTCAAAACCTTCTACATCTACCGAGTGGAGTTTTATTTCTTTTACTAATTCTTCGATATTTTTTGTGACTTTTATATAATCTTCAAGCCAATTTAAAGATACTTTCATCGTTACCTCCCTCTAAAATTTTGCTTGCCAATGACGGATAATTGATTATGAATTTTCTATAAACCTAATGTCGTTTTTGTATAATTCTCTCATATCTGGAATGTTATATTTCAACATCGCTACTCTTTCAATCCCCATTCCAAAAGCAAAGCCTTGCCATGTTTTTGGATCGTAATTAACGCTTTGAAAAACGTTTGGATGAACTAAACCGGCTCCCAATATTTCTATCCATCCGGTATTTTTACAAACATTACACCCTTTTCCTCCACAAAAGATACAACTGATATCTACCTCAAAACTTGGTTCGGTAAAAGGGAAATAGCTCGGACGCAACAAGACCGAAACTTTATTTCCAAAAAATTTTTGAGCAAAAACTTCAAGATACATTTTTAAATGGGAAACGGAAACATTTCTATCAACATAGAGCCCTTCTACCTGATGAAAAACCGGGGAATGAGTGGCGTCTAATTCATCTTTTCTGTATACCCTTCCCGGGGATATTATAGCCAAGGGGGGCTTACTTTTCAACATAGTTCTCACTTGAACGGGAGAAGTATGCGTCCTTAAAAGCTTTTCTTTGTCCAAAGACAAATAAAAAGTATCCTGCATTTCTCTGGCAGGATGCCATTCAGGAGTATTAAGTGCGTCAAAATTGTACCAAGAATTTTCAATTTCTGGACCTTCAGCTACCGAAAAACCCATTCCAATGAATATTTCTTCTATTTCTTTCCTTGTTTTTGTGATCAAATTCTCTTTTCCTATCTTTCTACGAGCCCCAGGAATCGTAATATCAACCCAGTTTTTTTTCTCCTTTTCTTCTCTTTCTTTTTCTTTCAACTCACTTAACTTCTCATCAAAAAGGGTTTCTAATTCTTCTTTTAGTTCATTTACACTTTTACCATACTCTTTTTTTAATTCTACATCATCGATATCTTTAAGACTGTTCATTAGAGACTTGATTAAACCTTTCTTACCTAAATATTTAGATTTTAGATTTTGAAATTCCTGCATATCTGTTATTTCTTGTATTTCTCTTTTTAAAGTACCTATGATTTCATCTCTGTCTATTGTTAAAGCCATCAAAATCCTCCTAAATTTTAAAAATTTTAGCTTTGAAAAGTACTTTTTTCTGAATTATCATTTGAAATAATCTTTTGATCCAGATATGATAGGTTCTCCCAACATATTAACTACTCTGTCTGTGGTAGCTTGCAATAGTTCAAAAGAATCACTTATCACTAATATACTGCAATCCTTTCTATAATAAGAAATGATCGTTGAAATGTCAGAAAGCTCGTCGTAATTAATATCACACTTTTTTGCTCCTATAAATATCAAATGACGCCTTTTAGGTTTGTTTTTAAGTATGTTGTATATGCTATCTTTCCAAATTTGAGGAACCACTATATGAGTAAAAGATCTTCCCACCCAATTCATACCATTTGCAAGAAATCCATTTATTTTAACTTCCTTTGCGTACTTTTCAGGTTCAGAAATTAATTTAAAGAAATACGATGTCATTAATTCAGTCTCACTGGTATATAAACCTAACGAATTACCTTTTTCCAACTTAATCTCTGGAAAGGTGATAGAAGGTTGTACAATATCCAGCATGATGCTATTTGAAATTTCCTCTTCAATCACCTTGCACACCTCTTTTTATCATTTTTTGAATCTCTCAAAGCACTTATCTATTAAAGCTATTTTAAGACACTATTATCTAATTTATAAAGAACTACTTTTAATTGTAATCAGGTACAAAGGCATAACAATTTTTTCAGTGAATTGATTAATACCAATAGTTATCCCTCCAAAAGAAAATTATACCATAACAATAGAAAAAACTGACATCTTTATTGACAATTTGAAAAAAAGAGTTATAATTACAATATCGATTTCCGATATCGACATTAGATATAAGGAGGGAATAATTTTGATCGAATTTAAAAATGTTTCAAAAAAATTCCAAGATAAGTACGTTCTAAGAAATTTTAATCTCAAGGTTCAAGAAGGGAGTAAAACTCTTATCTTTGGAAAATCCGGAATTGGAAAAACCACTATTTTTAGATTACTTTTAGGATTCATTAAACCAGATGAAGGACAATTACTATACAAAAATGAAGAGTTGAATGGTAAAAATGTATGGGATTTAAGAAGAGATGCTGTGTACATCGGGCAGGAATTAGATATTTCTGATGGAACCGTAAGAGAAATAATTCGTACTATATTGAATTATAAAATAAATCTCAAAGTACCTTTTGAAGAATCAAAATTAATAAAATTATTTGATTTTTTTGAACTACCAGCAAATATTTTAGATAAAGACTTCCAATCTCTTTCAGGTGGAGAAAAACAAAGAGTTTTGATATCTATTTTTACACTTTTAAACAAAAAATTATACTTACTAGATGAGATTACCTCTTCTCTGGATAGAGAAATGAAAAATAAAGTCATAGAATATTTACTATCAAAAAAAGAGTGGACTTTGATTGCAATATCTCATGATCAGGAATGGTTAAATAAAGAAGGTTTGAATATAATAGAAATGGGAGGGAATAATAATGGAACCTACAACTGATATTTCTTTATTTTCACTTGCAATGGCGTATTTGTTAATATTTTTCCCCATTATCTTGAGTTATATTTTTAATTTAAAAATTACCCGAGATACTTTAATTTCAACATTCAGAATGAGCATTCAGCTTTTCATCATGTCTTTAATTTTAGTATATCTTTTCCAATTTGATTATACATGGTTGAATATAGGCTGGTTATTTTTTATGATTTCTTTTGCTGTATTTCGAGTTATTGGTAGCAGCGGTTTAAATTTCAAAAGGTTCATCTGGCCAGTATTTTTTGCCCTTGCAATTTCTAATTTTATAGTACTTTTTTACTTCGATTTTATAATTTTAAGATTGGATGATATTTTCACCGCAAGATATTTCGTTGTCCTAGGTGGAATGCTCTTAGGTAACGCTTTAACAGGAGATATTATTGGAATTAGTAATTTTTATAAAGATATAGAAAGAAATAAACAACGATATTTTTTTGCTTTGGGAAATGGGGCTACCGTTTATGAAGCCACACTTCCATATTTAAGGAACGCATTAATATCTGCCCTTAGACCAACCATAGCAAGTATGGCTACAGTTGGAATCGTGTATCTGCCTGGAATGATGACAGGTCAGATTTTGGGAGGTGCATCTCCACAAACAGCTATAAAATACCAAATTGCCATATATGTAGCTATTTTAACATCGGTTTCTCTTTCTGTAACCTTAACGATATTATTCACAATGAAAAGTAGCTTCGATGAGTATGGGATACTTCGCCAAGATATCTTTAAAAAATAAGCAAAGGAAGGTGTTCTAAAACGAAAAAAACAGCTATTGGTTTTATAGTTGCTATGGGAATTGTGAGTTTATTCGCAGACATCACACATGAAGGAGCAAGAAGTTTAATCGGTCCTTATTTAGGTTTATTAGGAGCAAGTGCTACAGCGGTGGGAATCATTTCAGGTTTAGGTGAGTTCATAGGTTATGGTTTAAGGTTGTTAACGGGTTATTTAAGCGATAAAACTCATAGATATTGGCTTTTCACATTTTTAGGTTATGGAATGGATCTATTTGCTGTTCCTTTATTGGCTCTTGCCGGAAGATGGGAAATAGCAGCCATGCTAATAATTATGGAAAGAACAGGAAAAGCTATAAGAAAGCCTTCGAAAGATACCCTTATGTCTTATGCAGCACGAAA
This sequence comes from Petrotoga sp. Shatin.DS.tank11.9.2.9.3, assembly GCF_003665005.1. Lineage (NCBI taxonomy): Bacteria > Thermotogati > Thermotogota > Thermotogae > Petrotogales > Petrotogaceae > Petrotoga > Petrotoga sp. Shatin.DS.tank11.9.2.9.3. The sequence continues at coordinate 346,166 of NZ_JGVT01000005.1, read as the reverse complement.
TGTGGGAAGTGGTAAAGGATTTGCCATAGCAGAGGTCCTTGATCAAATTGGAGCTGTCTCAGGACCTGTTATTTTAAGTTTGATTCTATTATTCAAGTCGGGGGATGAGTTAGCAAATTACCGATTCGCATTTGCAATATTATTGATACCTGCATTGATTACTTTAATCTTGTTGTTGATTAGTAGATTGAACTTTCCACAACCCGAGAAGTTTGAAGTGAAAGAGGAGAAAATCAACTTTGAGGGAATATCAAAATCGTACTGGTTGTATTTAGTAGCCATTTCCCTGATTGCTGCAGGTTTTGCGGATTTCCCTTTGTTGGCGTTCCATTTTCAAAGAATTGATATTTTCAATTCAACTATGATACCTTTTATGTATGCGATAGCTATGGGCGTGGATGCTATTTCTGCATTGATCTTCGGCTTCCTTTACGATAAAGTCGGAGTTACAAGTCTTATAATTGCCTCCAGCCTCTCAATATTCTTTTCACCCTTTTCATTTTTATCTGAATCTTCACTGTTAGTGATTTTAGGTGTTATTTTGTGGGGAATCGGAATGGGTGCCCAGGAATCCATTTTAAAATCTGTAGTAGCCGATATCGTCACCCCTGAGAAAAGAGGAACAGCATATGGTTTTTTTAACGCTATCTTTGGCCTTTTTTGGTTCATAGGTAGTGCAGTTATGGGAATCTTGTACGATCGCGCAATCGTGAGTTTGGTTGTCTTTTCCATGATAGTAGAAAGTGCAGCCGTTTTCACTCTTTTTCTGCTTAAATCTAAGCTTGGCAACCCTCTAAATTAAAAAGAAAGGGGGAAATAATCATAAAAGAATCAAAAGATTATATTGAAAAGAATAAATATTTGAATAAAATCTTGAATGGTTTGATTCAAATACATATATTGCACCATTCACAAAAAGCTCCAATCTATGGAAGCTGGATGATTTATGAATTAAAAAGGCATGGATACAATATTAGCCCAGGTACTTTGTATCCTTTATTACACAAGATGGAGAAAGAAAATCTTCTGAGTAAAAGAATTGAAATAGTAGAAGGTAAAAAAAGAATATACTACTCTATTACGAGCCAAGGAGAAAACTTATTAAAGGAATTAAAGGCAAAAGTAAAAGAACTATTTCATGAAATAATATAATTATATAAAAAAGGTGAGATTTGCCTTTACTTTCACATTCAAAAAGTTATGATATAATTAAAAAACATAGAAAAAAGAACGGGGAAAAGATCGACAGAGGGAGGGTATAATAGTGAATTTACAGGAATATGTCTTAAATAAGGCAAAAAAGGCTAAAGATACTTCAAGAAAATTTAGCTCCTCTTCCGAAACAGATAAGATCAGAATTCTTAACTATATTTCGGAAGAGCTAATGGCCAATAAAAACTATATAATATCAGAAAACCAAAAGGATGTCGAATCGGCTAAAAACACTGGGATGTCAAGCAGTCTTTTAGATAGATTGTTACTGAACCAGGAAAGAATCACCAAAATGGCTGAAGGTGTCCAAAAAGTCGCACAACTTCAAAGTAGTGTGGGCAACATCTCTCAGATGTGGAAAAGACCAAACGGCTTGATGATTGGAAAGATGGTAGTTCCTTTAGGGGTAATCGCCATTATATATGAAAGCAGACCAAATGTAACAGTAGATGCAGCTGCTTTATGTATAAAATCTGGTAATTGTGTGGTATTAAGAGGTGGTTCTGAAGCGATTCATTCTAACAATGCCTTAGTAAAAATTATCCACCAAGCTATTGAAAGAGCTGGTTTCTCAAAGGATATAGTGCAGTTCATTGAGATTACAGATAGGAAAGCCGTTGATGAATTGATGAAACTGTACGAATACATCGATGTTTTGATACCTCGAGGCGGACCATCTTTAATTAAAAATACCGTTGAAAATTCTATGATCCCTGTTATACAAACGGGGGCTGGAAACTGTCACGTTTATGTTGATAGACAAGCAGATCTCGAAAAGGCACTAAAAATCGTTGAAAACGCTAAAATAAGCAGACCATCAGTATGTAACGCCGCAGAAAAATTGTTGGTTCACAAAGATATAGCGGAAGAGTTTCTACCAAAAATATATACACTCTTTGAAAAGAAAGTAGAATTAAGAGGTTGTGAAAAAACCTTGAAAATAATACCTCAAATGAAAGCGGCACAAGAAGAAGACTGGTCAACTGAATATTTAGATTACATAATGGCAGTAAAAATTGTTGATAGCACTGAAGAAGCGATAAACCATATAAACAAGTACAGCACAAAACATTCTGAAGCCATTATAACCGAAAATTATACGATCGCTCAAAAATTTCTAAACGAAATAGACTCTGCTGCGGTTTATGTCAATGCTTCTACGAGATTTACCGATGGTGAAGAGTTCGGTTTTGGTGCAGAAATGGGAATAAGTACACAAAAATTACATGTTCGAGGACCGATTGGAATCAACGAGTTAACGACCACCAAATATATTATCTTGGGAAACGGGCAGGTTAGATAGTATGAATGAAAAACTGTGTGTAATAGGATTGGGAAAAATGGGGAGCACTTTAGTAAAAGGTCTAATCCAAACAAAAACACTTAAAAGAGAACAAATAATCGGAACAGATCTCTTTGAATACGATTCTGAAAAAAATTCTAATTACTCCGACATAAAAACTATCTCGGATAACGCAAAAGCGGTGAAAGAATCCGACATCGTTCTTTTAGCTGTGAAACCACAAGTAATAGACAAAGTATTGGAAGAAATAAGTTCTTCTTGTGAAAACAAGATAGTTATATCAATAGCTGCAGGAGTAAGTCTGCGCCATTTGGATAAAGCTTTACCAACTTCATCAAAGATAATAAGAGCTATGCCCAACACCCCTATTTTAGTAGGTGAAGGTGTTATTGCTATTAGCAAAAAGAAGAACGTTGACGAAAATGACTTGAAAAGGGTTAAGGAGATTTTGGAAAGCGTTGGAAAGGTATATTTGGTTGAAGAGGATATAATGGATGCGATAACGGCTTTAAGCGGGAGCGGACCAGCATATGTCTATATGATGATAGAGGCTTTATCCGACGGCGGTGTCCTGATGGGTTTACCTAGAGAGCTTTCCACTGAATTTGCCGCAAGAACATTACTTGGCGCTGCAAGGATGGTTTTAGAAACGGGAAAACATCCTGGAGAGTTGAAAGATATGGTTACTTCCCCAGGAGGCACAGCAATTAAAGGAATAGAAGTTTTAGAATCTCATGGTTTACGAGGTATCCTTATGGACGCAGTAAAAGAAGCAACTATAAGGTCAAAAGAACTTAATTCACAAAGGGGTGTGGATGTTGATTGAAAGGTACTCTCTTTCTCCAATTAAAGACATTTGGACTTTAGATGCCCAGTATAAAAGATGGCTTGAAGTAGAAATAGCTGTAATAGAAGCCTTTGAAGAACTTAACCTTGCTCCCAAAGGCACATCCCAAAACATTCGACAAAAAGCAAAATTAGACGTTCAAAAAATATTAGACACAGAAAAAATAGTGGATCATGACGTGATAGCCTTTATAAAAGTGGTAACTGAAGACATGGGAGATGAGGCAAGATACTTTCACAAGGGTTTAACATCATCAGATGTTGTCGATACAGCTTTATCCTTAGCTATAAAAAGAGCAGAAGAGATTATTCTTGATGAGCTAACTCAATACATAGCTAACCTCAAAAAATTAGCTGTGGATCATAAGTATACTATTATAGTTGGAAGAACCCATGGGGTACACGCTGAGCCAACATCTTTTGGATTAAAAATTTTAGGATTTGTTGCGGAAGAAGAAAGAAACAAAGAAAGATTAGAAAAGGCTATAGATAACATTTCCCAAGGAAAACTCAGCGGGGCGGTTGGAAATTATGCTAACATAGAACCAAAAGTAGAGGAAATCGCTTTGAAAAAACTCAATCTCAGACCTTGTAAAGTATCTACTCAAGTTTTACCAAGGGATCTTCACGCTGAATTTTTCAGTGTTTTAGCTATGATAGGAAGCAGTATAGAAAGACTTGCCATAGAAATCAGGCACCTTCAAAAAACAGAGGTCCTGGAAGTAGAAGAACCTTTTAAAAAAGAGCAACGGGGCTCTTCAGCGATGCCACATAAGAAAAACCCCATATTGTGCGAAAGGTTGACCGGGATGTCAAGAATGCTAAGATCTTATCTATCTTCTGCTTATGAGAATATCTCCTTATGGCACGAAAGAGATATTTCTCATTCGTCTGTAGAAAGGGTGTTTATACCGGATGCAACCATGCTTACTTACTATATGTTGAATAAAGCAAATTACTTAGTTGAAAACTTAGTGGTTCACAAAGATAGAATGAAAGAAAACATAGAAAAATCGTATAATTTAATTTATTCTCAACGGGTATTGCTGAAGTTAGTTGAATTAGGGGTAAGTAGAGAGGAAGCTTATAAAATAGTTCAAGAAAACGCGATGAAAGCTTGGAATGAAAGGCGTGATTTTAAAGCAATTTTATTGGAAGATAATAGAGTAAAGGCAAAATTATCAGATAAAGAAGCATTTGAAGATATATTCTCACCTGATTATTATCTAAAAAATATAAATGAAATTTATGAAAGGTTTGAACTTTAGTAGAGGGCTGCAGGCCCATTCCTTAGAAGGGTGGGGAGCGGGGCGAAGGGGCGCTATTAAACAAGTTTTTAGAATTTTTAACAACGGTAAAAGTGCAAATAATGGAGGCGTAGATAATGAAACTAACTTTAAGTGATTTTGAAATTAAAATCCCAGATATCAAAATCGATAACACTTCAGAAATAAAAATTGGTTCTTATCAAGATTACACCATACAAACGGCTGCTTGTGAAATTTTACAATTTGCCTTGGAAAGCAGCAACGATTCAAACAATGTTTTCTTAGTTGGTCCAAATCGTAGTGGTAGAAGAGGTATGACTCGAAAGATAATCGAAAGAATATCGTTAACTCAAAAAGCTCCTCAAGATCTTATGTATGTTTTTAATTTTAAGGAAGAAAAGAAACCCAAGTTGTTGAAACTGCCCGCCGGAGAAGCCAAAAATTTCAAATCTGAATTGCAATCTATTATTAATTCCTCTGTACAAGTTTTAAATAAAACGATGCAGACAGAAGAATTTCAACAAAGGTTAAGTTCGTTAGAAAAAGAATACAACGAGCAGAGGGAAAAATTGTGGTCAGATCTGAGAAAACAGGCTCAAGCTCTTGGTTTTATACTTGAGGCTTCTGAAAAAGGTATAGTGAGCGTTCCAGTGTACGATGGCAAAAAAATAAGCACCTCTGAGTTTGAAAATCTTCCGGAAGAGATAAAAGAGTATTTTCGAAAAAATTCCGAGAAGTTGCGAGAATTAATTGAAAAAACAATGGTAAAGATCACGGAGATGGATAAAGAATACTGGGAGGAAGTTAAAAACTTACGACGTTACTGGGCAGCTTTTAGCTTAGCTAAGCTTTTCGAACCCCTTGAAAAGAAATATCTCAAATATTCTGATGTTTTTGAATACCTTCAAAACTTGAAAGAGGACATAGCTTCTCACCTATCCCAATTAACTTCCGAAAATCAAAATCTAATAACTTATCTTAAAGAAAAAAGATACAATGTCAACATTATAGTGGATAATTCTTATCTACAAGGTGCACCTGTGATAGAAGAAGACAATCCCACTTTTTCAAATTTAGTTGGTAGAATAGAGTATTATTCCCAAATGGGACTCCTTCAAACGGATTTTACAATGATAAAATCTGGAGCTTTTCACAGGGCAAACGGTGGTTATCTAATAATGGAAGCAGAAAAAGTTTTAAGAAAACCTTACGCGTGGGAGGTAATTAAAAGGTTTTTATCGGAGAAAGAAGTAAAAATTGAAAATATTCAAACCGCTGAAGGCTATTCGAGTGTTGAAAGTTTGGAACCAGAACCTTTATCTTTAACCGTTAAAGTGATTCTCATAGGAGAAGAATGGGTGTACAATTTATTAAGAGTTTACGATAGCGAATTCGAAAAACTTTTTCCCATAAAATCACAATTTGACTATGAGGCAGAGTTAAGCAACGAGAATTTAAATAAATTTTTAGCTTTCTTAAGCAACACAGTGGAAGAAAACGATATCTCACACTTTACAAAAGATGCGATTGAAGAGATTATCAAGTACAGTTGTAGGATGAATGGAAACAACAAAAGGTTCTCCTTAAGATTGGGGGAAATTAAGAATCTACTAATAGACTCTTTCAACATTTCACGGAAAAATGGATCAAGCCCATACATAACCGCCAAAGATATAAAAGATACTATAAAGTTTAGAGAAAAAATGTTTTCCTTTCATAAGAAAAAATTATTTAATGCGATAAAAGAACAAAAGATTGACATAAGAACTGAAGGCTCTGAAGTCGGACAAATAAATGGATTGACTGTTTTGGATACAGGAGATTTCACCTTTGGGCATCCCATCAAAATAACAGCAAAAAGTTACAGATCCTCTTCTGAAAAAATCATAAACATACACAGGGATATCGATTTAAGCGGGAAAATATACAAAAAATCCTCATTGATCATAGAAAACTATTTCAAACATAAATTTTCTTCTTTCATAGAAACAGGTTTCGGTGTATCTTTAAATTTTGAACAAGTTTATTCTATCATCGAAGGAGACAGCGCTACAATAGCAGAAACGCTGGCTTTAATGTCTTCCATAGCTAACATTCCATTGAAACAAAATATTGCCATCACCGGATCTATGAATCAAAACGGAGAAGTTTTGCCAGTTGGAGGAATAATCGAAAAAATTGAAGGATTTTACGACGCCTGTAAAAATCTCAATTTTACTGGAGATCAAGGGGTGATTATTCCAAGTAAAAATATCGATAATATCGTATTGAAAGACGAAATAAATGAAGATATACAAAATGGAAAGTTCCATATTTGGGCTATTGATAATATAGATGAAGGGATCGAACTAATGACAGATTACAAAGCAGGGACACCAAATGAAAACGGTGAATACGAAGAAGGCACATTTTATTACTATGTAAGTGAAAACCTCAAGAAATTATCAAAAGAGGAGAAAAAAGAAAAAGACGAAAAAGATAACAAATAGCTGTGATTAATTTTAAAATCCCCCATCGTATATAGATGGGGGATTTTAATTATAAACCATAAATTGCAGAAAACTTTTCTTTTATATACTCTACAAAATATTTGGGATTAAGAGTTTCACCTGTAACCTTTTTCAAAAGTTCTTCTGGTTCGTACATTTTACCGTACTTATGGACATTCTCAACCATCCAGTTCAAAACTTCTTTTGAATCTCCTTTTTCTATTTGAGATGGATAATCTTTTAGATCTTTTTTCAATTTTGAGAACAATTGAGCACTGTAAAGATTACCCAACATATATGAAGGAAAATAACCAAATTGTCCATTTGACCAATGAACATCTTGCAAAACACCTACTGCGTCGTTTGGCGGCACAATACCTAAATATTCTTTCATTTTATCGTTCCATACCGTTGGAAGTTCATTTACTTTTATTCTATCGTTTATCAGTGCTTCTTCGATTTCAAATCTCAGCATAATATGAAAGTTGTAAGTTACTTCATCTGCCTCAGTTCTGATGAAATCTTTTTTAACTATATTAACACCTTTATACAGCTCATCACTACTTATTCCTTCAAAAGATGGGAAAATATCTTTTAACTTTTTAGAAAAGAAAACCCAAAAATGAGGCCCTCTTCCTATAATATTTTCCCAAAATCTTGATTGGGATTCATGCACAGCCATAGAAGCACCTTCATCCAAAGGAGTCTCTGAAAATTCCTCAGGGATATGAAGTTCGTATAAAGCATGTCCACCTTCGTGCATAGTTGAAAATAAAGAATATCTCAAATCTTTGTTGTTGTATCTTGTTGTAATTCTTACGTCTTTTGGACCAATTTTTGTTGTGAAAGGATGAGCAGACATGTCCATACGTCCAGAATCGAAATCGAAATTCATAAATTTTAACGCTTCCAGGGATAACTCTTTTTGCTTATTTACGTCGAAATCTCCTTCAAAGAAATCGTATCTTGGTTCTTTTCCCTTTTCTAAAAGCTCTTTCAGAAAAGGTAGTAGATACTCTTTTAAATAATTTATTGTACCTTTCACCGTTTCTGTTTTCATTCCAGGTTCGAATAAGTCTAAAAGAGCATCGTATCTATTTTTTTCATATCCCAAAGCCTCTGCTTGCTCTTTTTCTAAAGATACGACTTCTTGCAAATAAGGCTCAAATAAAGAAAAGTTATTTTCCTCCCTGGCTTTTTTCCAAAAATGACCTGCTTTTGAAGTCGTTTCGGCTAATTTTCTGACAAGCTGTGGAGGTAACTTTTTAAACTTATCGAAATCTTTCTTGGTTACTCTTACCATTGCTTGATCAATTTCACTCAATTCATCATAATTTTCCTTCTTTGAAAAATAATCCAAAAATTCACCCATCTGATCAGAAACAGACATTCTAAAAAGTGCCTCCATAAGTTCTCCCAAAGCTTTAGAACGATACTCAAAAGCATTGTTGGGAGCGTTAGTTTCTAAATCCCAGTGCATGAGTGCGATAGCCTGACTGTATCTTGAAATCTTGGCTTGAAACTCTTTAAATTCTTCCAATTTAGACATCTTTTTACCCCCTCTTACATAAATTTTTTCACTCTTTAGATATTCTAAAACTTGTTATAGCGCCCCTTTGCCCCGCTCCCCACCCTTAAGGATAAAGGAGTAACACAAATTTTGTTAGTTATCCTTATTATATCAGATTTCTTGAACTATCACAAAGTTTGCTGTATAATATTGTAACGACAACATAATTATACAAGAAACAAGATTTTCAAAATATAATCCATGGGGGTATATATGAAATATCTACTTACTTTAATTTCAGGTGTTTTAACCGGTTTGGCTATGCCGGGTAATTTATTTTCTTTTTTCATCTGGTTTTCATTGGTTTTCTTTCTTAGAAACATAGCCAGATCAAAAACTCATTATGAAAGATTACTTCATACGATAATATATTCCTCTTCCATGCTTGTAACTACTCTTTGGTGGCTGCTTCCTACTTTGTCTAAAAATATACCCCAAATTTTAAAAAATTATTCTCCAATAGTAGGTTTTTTTGGATACGTTGGAATGATAATACTTTTAATGATACCTTACCTCATCATTTGGCTGTTATCAGAACTTTACCATCGAAAAGATAGGCAATACAATTATCTTTCTTTGGTTTTTTTCTATTCTTTTGCCTACACTGTTGCGGAAATTTTGAGGGGTTTTGGAGATTTGGCTTTTATGGGAGGAAATTTATCCTACGCCCTTTACGATCATACAGGGATAATACAAATTGCCTCAATTATAGGGTCTTTTGGTCTAACTTTTATCATAGTTTTTGTCAATGCCCTGATTGCTTTCGATAATTCACGTGATAAGGTATTTAAAATTCTTGCTATATTTACTACTATATACATTTCTAACTTTGCTATAGTGAGGTATCTACCTCCCATTAATGGCACAAACGATTCCATAAAAGTTGGAGCCGTTCAAACGAATGTTCCTCAAGAGATAAAATACTCCTCAAATCCAATACAAGATTATTCAACTTTTTCTAAGAATATCGAAGAATTTAAAAATAGGGATGTGGATGTAGTAGTTTTTCCAGAATCAACTTTTCTTGAAGACATCTCAAAATCAGAAATAGAAAGTCAAATGGTAAGAGACATTCAAAACTTATACAAACCTGTAATATTAGGACACCCAAGGATAGGAAACGATAACCATTTTAACTCTGCCTGGGTATATAACCCACATGGGAGTATTGAGGGTATCTACGATAAGGTTAAATTAACACCATTTGCCGAATTTTTACCGTATGAAACTATATTTGGAAACTTTGATGTTTTTAGATTATTAAACTATTATACCCCTGGGGAAGATTACCTAACCTTTTCATTGAACGAAACTGATATTGGAGTACAAATATGTTTTGAAACCTATTTCCCGGAAGTCGCAATTAATCAAGCTAAGAATGGAGCAAATTTATTGATTGCAATATCTAACGACGGTTGGTTTAATTCGAAAACAGGCCTGTTTCAACACTTCAGTCAGGGCGTTTTTAGAGCAGTAGAAACGAGAAGAGATTTCATCCAGGTTTCAAATACAGGCTTAACCGGCTCAATCGACAAATATGGAAGAATTACCAACATATTTGAATCCAAAGAAGAAAAAACGGGAATCTTTTTTGTCAATCCAAACGATAACATCTCTTTTTATTCTAAGGCTTCAGATATATTAAAAATCTTATTTTTTATCGGAGCTCTTCTGCTTGCAATTCTTTAAATTCAGTATCCAAATTCTAAATCAATTAAGTCTTTTGCCGTACCATCTTTTAGAAAACTTTTTATATTTTCTACAGTTTCATCGATACTGTACTTTGTAGCTTCAGTGTTATAGCCTCCAACATGTGGAGACAAAACAACGTTATCAAAGGTATGAATTGGGTAATTAGCTGGCAAGATCGATGGCTTTTCTTTGGAAGGATAATTGTACCAAACATCTATAGCGGCTCCAGCTAATTTTTTAGATTTCAAAGCCTCGTATAGTGCCTTTTGATCTATAACATCACCTCTTCCAACATTTATTATGTATTTGCCAGTCATCTTATTAAACACCTTTTCGTCGATAAGACCTTTTGTATATTTCGTCAAGGGCAAAGTTACGAATACAATTTCACTTTTTTCTATTACATAATCTAAATTGGAACTAATCTCATCCACATTTTCAATATCTATATTTGCGTTTCTTTTATAACCAACAATTTTACAGTCAAAGGTTTTAAGCATTTGTGCAAGATTTTTTCCTATATTACCTAACCCCAATATTGCACAACTTTTGTTCTGAATAGATACCCATGAATCTTTAACGCTTTCTCCGGCACTAAATCCATGCCAAATTCCTTCTTTTAAATCGTTATGATAAGGTACAATTTTTCCAAGAAGAGCTAAAGCAAGAGTAAAAGCCCTTTCTGCAACTATTCTAGCATTACCATGACTATTTGCAACGCTAATGCCTTTTTCTTTAAGTATTTCTAAAGGTAATTGGTTCACTCCAGCATAGGGAACAAAAATTATTTTCAAATTCTTTGATTTTCCCAAGACGTTCTCGTCCAAGTCTCCACCAAACACTATTGCATCTGCAACTTCCATTGCATCTTCAATATTGCTGATTTCATCACTATCTAAAAATTCATCGTTGGGAAATAATTTCTTCAATTCACTAATTTTTTCTCTCCAATACGAGTTTAACTTGTTCATAAACAATACTTTCAATTTTTTCAATGCCCCCTCGAAGTGATTAATTTTACTATCTTTAGCGCCCCTTCGCCCCGCAGCCCGCCCATAAGGATAAAAGTTCTTTTCCCTTTTCCCCAGTAACCATCATTGTTTAATGATCAATAATAATTATATCACAAAAAAAGTCGGAATTAAATTAACAATTTTAAAAGCGGCTTTAGCCGCTCTTTTTATATATCATTTTTGAATTTTTGCCAACTCTTCGAAATTTCCCTTCAACGATTTATACAAATTCTTGTAAGCCTCATAATAATCATCGTAAATCTTGATATCTTGATAATTAGGTTCAATAATTTCTTTGAATTTTACCCATTTTAAAACATCTTCAAGCTGTTGGCCATCTCCTACTGCAGCCAACATAGCCGCTCCATAAGCACCACCTTCATCAATCTTTGGCATTTTAACGGGCATTTTGAAGTTTGTTGCAACTATCTTTGCCCAAGTTTTATTTTTAGCTCCTCCCCCCACTATCCTCATATCTTTTATTTCAGTTTTTTCTTTTATAAGTTCAAAGGAATCCCTCAGGCCGAAGGTTATACCTTCCATTGTTGCTCTTAGTATGTCATTTTCAGTATTCAAAGAAGAAATTCCAAAGAAAACACCTCTTGCGTTAGGGTCTCTATGTGGGGTTCTTTCTCCGTTTAAGTAAGGAAGAAAAATAATACCGTTTGAACCTGGTACTGATTGGTTTATTCTTTTTTCTATTTCTGTCCAATCTGAACTGTGAAAAAATCGATTCTTTACCCAATTTAGAGAATGAGCGGCTGAAAGCATTACCCCCATGTAGTAATATTTATCTTGTATTACACTGTTAAAGTAATGTATTTTTCCCGATAAGTCAGGTTCTTTTTTATCAGTGAGGGTTAAAACAGTGCCTGAAGTTCCGATACTAACCATCGACTCTCCTGCTTTTGATATACCTATTCCAAATGCAGCTGATGCATTATCTGCTCCCCCAGAAACAACCTTTGTGTTCTTCCATCCCAATTCTTTTTGTAAACTTTCTTTTACTTCCCCTCGAATCCCATAAGAAGGATACAATTCAGGCATTATATCCATATTAATACCAAAAGTTTCCAAAATCTCTTCATCCCAATAATTTGTTTTTACATTAAAACACGCCGTTCCAGACGCATCCGAGTAATCTATACCAATGGTTCCTGTTAACTTAAAAACTACATAATCCTTAGGTAGAAGAATCTTCTTTATTTTTTTAAAATTCTCTTTTTCATTTTCTTTTAACCACAGTATTTTGGGGAAAGTGAAACCTTCTAAAAAGGGATTGCCTATTTTGGAGATAACCTTTTCTTCGCCACCAAAAGCTTCTGTAGCTTCTTTGCACTGTGGGGTCGTCCTTTGATCACACCAAAGGATTGCAGGCCTAATAGGCTCATTATTTTCATCCAAAACCACCAAGCTATGCATTTGTCCGGAAAACCCTATTACATCTATTTGATGCGTTCTAGACACTTTTTTTAATATTTCGTATACACCAATCCACCAATCTTCAGGCTCTTGTTCAGCCCATGCCGGTTTGGGAACTTTCATATCTAATTCATAGGAATAACTATCCAATAATTCTCCTTCTTCAGATACTACTAAACCCTTCAATCCAGTTGTCCCAACGTCAATTCCTAAGTACTTATGCAAACTGATCACCTCATTCTAAATTACCGCTTTTTCTGCAAAATCATCCATTACCCTTAAATTTGCTCCTGTTAGACATGCTGTATCTATATCAAAAACAGGCCTCATAGGCTTTTTGAAAGATTTTAATGCTGGTTTCAGAGCCCGCGTCCTTATAATATTTTCAATCTCTGTGAAATACTCATCCGGAAAAAGATACCCATACCCCCCAAAAATTACAAACTCAGGATTTAAGATATTTATTAAATTAACCGTTCCTACTCCCAAATAATACAACATCTGTTTAATTATTTCATTGGCGTTTCCTTCCTTCTTCTCTGCTTTTAAAAGAAGATTTCTGAATTTTTCTTCGTAATTGTTGCCTTCCAATCGCCCATTGCTGTATTCGTATATCTTAGAAACGGTATCAATTGAAGCAAACGTCTCCCAACATCCTTGATTATTACAAAAACATTTTCTCCCATCTTCATCGATACTCATGTGACCAAACTCACCTGCTGTGTAATTAGGTCCTAAATGAATTTGACCGTCTATAAGCAAAGCTCCTCCTATCCCCTGAGATATGAAAACATAGACTCCGTTGTTTAGGTTGGCAATATTCTTGTTAAAATACATCTCTGCTTGTAGAGCTAACTTTGCCTCATTTGCAGCGAAAATTGGCTTGTCACATTCGGGTAGTTCTTTCAAAATAGCTCCTTTAAGATCGATCTCACTCCAATTAAAATGAGGTACGTATTCGATGATCAAGTTTTTTCTATCGATCATTCCTGGAAAAGAAAAAGAAAGACCCACAATATTATTCCCATTAGCGTTTTCATATATTCTTTTTATCTCAACAGCTAATTTACCAATAAAAACATTAAAATTTTTTGGGGTTTCAAATTCAACAATCCTATTTATTGAATTGTTCATATATCCAAGACCTACGACTGTTTTTTCAACTCCAACCTTAACGATAATGGAAGCAGCAACGCCTTTCGCTGCTTCCAGTTTTATAGGTTTCCTTCCAACCCTTTTGGAAGATTTTCTATCTCCTTCTTCTATTAAGTTTTTAGAAATCAAATCATACGTAATCTTTGTCACCGTACTTTTATCTAAACCTGTAAGCTTAGAAATCTCATTTCTGGAGATGCCAGAATAATATCTGATTAAATTGAAAACCATTAATTTGTTTGAGTATCCCATTCTTTCTGCATTGATTTTCTTTATCTTCAAAACAAAGGCCTCCCAATTTGTCGTCTATTCGTAGATGTATAGATTCAATAAGTTTTCCAAATATTCTTGTCTTCCCGATTTTGGTACTCCCACTTTTTTATCTAGTACATACTCTTCGAGTTCTTTGAAATTAGTTCGTCCATCCACTATCTTTTTACCCATTCCCTCATTAAAAGTATTATACCTTTTTTCTACAAAGTCTTCCAAAACCTTGTCTTCTAAAATCTTGTTGGCTAATATCAATCCTAACGCAAACGCATCCATTCCTGCTATATGTGCGTAGAACAGATCAATATTTTCGTAAGAAGGCCTTCTGACATGTGAGTCAAAGTTCAAACCACCTGGAGCTATCCCACCATTTTTAAGTATTTCATACATTGCCAAAACGTTTTCAAATACGTTTGTTGGGAATTGGTCTGTATCCCATCCTAACAATAGATCACCCATATTAGCATCAACGCTGCCCAATATATTATTTATTCGTGCATACCTTAATTCATGCTGAAAAGTATGACCAGCAAGGGTGGCATGGTTTGCTTCTATATTGAACTTGAAATACTTATCAAGATCGTACTTTTGTAAAAATGCATAAGAGCTTGCAACATCAAAATCATATTGATGTTTTGTGGGCTCTTTTGGTTTGGGTTCTATCAAAAATTGGCCATCAAAACCAATTTCTTTGGCGTAATCTACAGCCATGTGCATAAAATTAGCCAAATTGTTCAATTCCAACTCCATATTGGTGTTTAAAAGGGTTTCATATCCTTCTCTTCCACCCCAGAAAACGTAATTTTCACCATTTAATTCCTTAGTTATTTCAAGTGCCTTTTTCACTTGTGCAGCGGCATATGCATACACATCCGCATCACAAGATGTAGCCGCACCCTGCATAAACCTTGGATGAGTGAAAAGATTTGCTGTTCCCCAAAGAAGCTTTATACCTGTTTCTTTCATTCTCTCCTTTATTCTTTCTACTACTTTATCTAATAACTTATTGGTTTCTCTCAACGTCTCTTGTTCATCAACCAAGTCTCTATCATGGGTACAAAAATATTTAACTCCTAATTTGCTCATGAACTCAAATGCTGCATCACATCTTGCGTAAGCTTTATCTAAAGGATTAGAAAATTTGTTCCATTCTCTGTTGGCACTTTCGACCCCGAACATGTCCCTTCCTTCTGCGGTGAAAGTGTGCCAGTAAGCCACAGAAAATCTCAAGTGTTCTTCCATAGTTTTATTACCAATTTTTCCATTGGGATCATAATAGTGAAAAGCTAATGGATCCTTTGATTCCTTACCTACATACTCAACCTTTTTAATATCTTTGAAGTATTCTGCCATTTTAAGACCTCCTATATGTTATTTTGCAAATAGTTATGCCTCTTTCTTTTTATTTGCAACATCAAACCATACCGCAAATATTAATACTAACCCTTTTATTATAGACTGCCAAAACACAGGGACATTCATAAGACTCATTCCATTGTCTAAACTTGCCATAACAAGCGCTCCAATTACTGCACCAACAACTGTACCAATTCCTCCCATTAAGCTTGTACCACCTATAACACACGCAGCTATTGTATCTAACTCCGCTCCTTCTCCGGCTGAAACAGAAGCTGCATTAAGTCGAGAAGTTAAAAAAATACCTCCAAAAGCTGCCAACAATCCATTAATCATAAAAACTATAAGTGTAATCTTTTTTACGTCTATCCCAGATAAAGTTGCTGCTTGACTATTACCACCAATTGCATATATATATCTTCCAAAAACTGTATTTTGAGAAAGATAAGTGAAAAAAATTAAAAGAATAATAGTTATTAATACGGGAAAGGGAACTCCTTGATAAGAATTAAAAATTAGAATAAAAATAACTATTAATAAAGTATAAGCTAATAATTTTAAAAATTCTACTTTTAAAGAAGGAGCATTTAATCCATGAGATTTTTTCTTTTTCCATGAATTAAGTTCTGCTAATATTATGAGAATAGCACCAATGACTCCGATTACTATCCCTACAGTATTGGATAGATAACCCTTTCCAAGAAACTCAAAAAAACCTCTCATTGGACCAATAGTAGTACCTTTTGTAATTCCTAAGAGTACTCCCCTGAAAATGAGCATGCCACCTAACGTAACAACAAAGGCTGGTACTCCTCGATAGGCTACCCAATATCCATTCCATAAACCTATCAAAAGTCCAATACCTAAAGTAATGATGATAGAAATAAGAGGGTCCATTCCGTACCATACATGCAAAATTGCTACAATACCCCCAGTTAGCCCTACAATAGAACCAACCGAAAGGTCTATTTGCCCCAATATTATAACAAACACCATACCCATTGCTAATACCGATAGAAACACTGATTGTCTAAACAAATTAGAAATATTCCTAGCACTTAAAAAAGAACCCTCGGTCAAAATAGCAAAAAATACCCAAATTACAATGAGAGCTATTATCATCATGTAAGATCTTAAATTTAAATTAATCTTTTTCTTTTTCAAAACACCCCTCCTCCTTTAGTCGCAGTTGCAAGGTACATAACTTCTTCTTGAGTTAAATCGTGGTTAATATTTTCTAATGCTCCCATAAATTTACCTTCATGCATAACTATTACCCTATCGCTCATACCTATTATTTCTGGTAATTCAGAAGAAATCATAATTATTGATATACCTTGAGATGTTAAATCATTCATTAATGAATATATTTCTTGTTTTGCTCCAACGTCTATTCCTTTTGTAGGTTCATCCATAATCAATATTTTTGGTGTCCTTATCAAATTTCTACCAAGCAAAACTTTTTGTTGATTCCCTCCACTTAAAGTAGTGATATTCGCTTCTGGAGTAGAAGTTTTAATATTTAATTGTTTGATCATTCTAAGAGCTTCTACTATTTCCTCTTCTTCAGATATTTTAAAATAGCTACCAAACTCTTTAATAAAAGTAATTGAAAGGTTTTGTCTTACAGATAGATTGGGAAATATTCCTAATCTCTTTCTATTTTCGGATAAATAAGCTATTCCTAGTTCTAACGCTTGCCTTGGTGAACTTATTTCTAATTCTTTAGAGTTCAAAAAAATCCTTCCACTTTTATTACTCAAATTGAATCCTATTATACTAGTCATTAATTCTGTCCTACCGGCACCAACTAATCCAAAAAGACCTAAAATTTCTCCTTTTCTTAGGTTAAAACTAACATCTTCAACGACTTTTCTTTGAGGATCGTATTCCTCAAAAAGAGTATAATTACTCACTTCAAATATTATTTCGTTGGGAATATAACGTCTTTTGGGGAACATTTGATTTATTTCTCTCCCCACCATCATTTTTATTAGATCGCTTTCTTTCACTTCGCTAATCGGTCTTGTGTCAATTAATTTACCATCTCTTAGAATGCTTACTGCATCAGCTAACTCAAAAATTTCGTCAAGCTTATGTGAAATATAAATAGACGTAACCCCTTCAGATTTCAATTCTTTCAAAATATCAAATAATATCTTTGTTTCATTTTCAGTTAAAGATGAAGTAGGTTCATCCAAAATCAAAATGTTACAATTTTTAACTAAGGCTTTAGCAATCTCAATTAACTGTTGTTTTGCGGAACCTAAGTACTTTACTTTAGTAAGAACATTTTCATTTTCCATCTTCAATTTTTTTAGCCATTCCTTAGCTTCCTTGATCATCGCATTCCAATCTATTGAAACACCTTTTACAATAGCTTTTCCCATAAAGATGTTTTCAACAATATTTAATTCATCAAATAGACTCAATTCTTGGTGAACAACAGCGATTCCAGCTTCTTCTGCCTCTTTAGGATTTCTAAATTTCATTTTTTCTCCATGTAAATAAATTTCTCCTTCATATGTTCCTACCGGATATATTCCACCTAAAATACTTATTAAAGTAGACTTCCCTGCCCCATTTTCTCCACAAATAGCATGGATTGTATTCTCTTCTATTTTTAAATTGATATTTTCAAGGGCTTTTACTCCGGGAAACTCTTTTGATATGTTTTTTAATTCTAAAAGTGTGGCCATTTAATCACCTCAATTGTTATACTGTGATGATAGAAATCAGACTAAAGGGTTAGGGATTGACCCCTAACCCAAATATTCAACGTTTTGTTTAATCTACTTTCGGCCATTGGGATTTAGGAACATTTTTATAAACATCTTCTAACTTTTGGAAACCATCTTTTATAACTGTTTCTACTATGTTAGTTTTATCAACAGGAATTGGCTCCAAGAAGAAAGTAGGTACCTCTTTATACTCATTGTTAATTGTTCCGTTTGTTACAATATGAATATCCTTAGCCGCTGAAACAGCCATAATAGCAGCCATAGTAGCTATGTCCCTTATAGGTTTATAGACAGTCACTGTTTGTGTACCTTCAACTATTCTTTGGCAGGCAACCAAATCTGCATCTTGACCAGATACTAAAACTTTTCCTGCTAGTCCCTGTTCTTTTAATGCTTCTACTGCTCCTCCAGCTGTACTATCGTTGGAGGCAACAATAGCATCAATTTGATTTTGAGTTGCTGTTAAAGCATTTTCTACAATTTTCATAGCTTCTTGTGTGGACCAGTCTTTTGCCCATTGGTCTCCTACTATTTTTATTGCTCCACTGTCAATATAAGGTTGAAGAACCTTCATTTGACCTTCTCTAACGAAGTGTGCGTTCATATCGGTCGGAGATCCTCCGAGTAGGAAATAATTACCTTCTGGTTTCTTATCAACCAAGTATTGTGCTTGAATTTCTCCGATTCTTATTGGATCGAAAGTAATGTAATAATCTAAATCACATTCCATTAAAAGACGATCGTAAGCAATTACTGGAATTCCATTAGCATGAGCCTCTTCAACCACACTTCCCATAATATAACCATCATGTGCAATGATAACTAATACATCAGCTCCCTGATTCATCATATTTTCAACCTGAGAAACTTGCAATAAATCATCGTTATTAGCCGATTGTACAATAACCTTTGCACCAAGTTTTTCGGCAGTATCAACAAAAATATCCCTATCTTTTTGCCATCTTTCAAGTTGCAAGTTAGCAACAGAAAGCCCAATCAAAATCTCATCCTTCGCGAGTACAGCACCACCAAACGTTAATAAAAACACCAAAAAAACCAAAAGAACTTTCTTCATTTTACTAACCTCCCCTTTTTTTTATTTTTTTACCATTAGTACTAATGGTAAAAACCACACCTAACTACTCCAATTCTAAAATATTCTATTTAGCCTTGTCAATAGTAAGTTTATCCAATCAACTAATATTAGGAGCGATTACGGACAATTATTTGCGATTAGGAAGCTTTTTCTTAGTTTTTCTTAATTTTTGTAAAAAATTGTTTTCTAAGATTTCGTTAGATTTTCTCGTTTAATCGACTTAGATTGCTTTTAATCACCATTAATTAGCTCTATTTGAAAGTGAGAAATTTTTTTCACAGTGTTATAATTTTGTTAGAAGATGGGAAATTTTTGTTTGATCGAAAGTGAGGTCTTATATTTGAAAAAGGTCTATATAGACGGTGAACACCTGAGTTTGGAAGATGTGACTAATGTAGCTAGTCATTATTACGAGGTGGCTATCGATAAATCTGTCCTTGAGAACATTGAAAAATCCAGAAAAATTGTAGAAAAGTTTGCAGAAGAGGAAAAAGTCATATATGGTATAACTACTGGCTTTGGAGAACTCTGCAATGTTTTCATTTCGAACGATAAAACAGAGAAATTACAAAAGAATCTGATCAGAAGCCATGCATGCGGAATTGGGGATCCTTTGGATATAGAAACTGTTAGAGCGATTATGTTGCTTCGTGCGAATTCTTTGGTCAAAGGTTTTTCTGGAATAAGGTTATCCACCATACAAACTCTGATTGATATGATCAACAAGAAGGTTCACCCAATAATACCAGAAAAAGGATCTTTAGGAGCCAGTGGTGATCTTGCTCCTTTAGCCCATATGGTTTTACCGATGATAGGAGAAGGAGAAGCTTATTACGAGGGCAAACGGTTAAATGGAAAAGAAGCAATGAAGTTGGCTGGAATAGATACGATAAATCTTGTTGCAAAGGAAGGTCTTGCTTTGATAAATGGAACACAAGTTATGACGGCTATAGGTGCATTATCGATATACGATAGCATAGAACTTTTAAAAACGGCAGACATAATTTCATCGTTGAGTTTTGAGGCGCTGAACGGTGTCATCGAGGCTTTTGATGAGAGGGTACACAATCTAAGACCTCATAAAGGACAGATTGGGTCAGCTAATAATTTAAGGAAAATACTTGAAGGTAGTAAAATGGTATCTCATCAAGGGGCATTACGTGTTCAAGATGCTTATTCCTTGAGATGTATCCCGCAGGTTCACGGTGCTTCACGTGATGCGGTAAATTATGTAGAAGATATCATCGTGAAAGAGATGAATGCAGCAACCGATAATCCTTTGATATTTTCAAAAGAAGAAGAAGCAATATCCGCGGGGAATTTTCACGGCCAACCAATTGCATTGGGCATGGACTTTTTGGCGATTGCTTTGTCTGAAATTGCAAATATATCAGAAAGACGAATAGAAAGGCTTGTTAATCCTAAATTGAGTGGATTACCTCCTTTTTTGATAGAAGAAAGTGGCTTGAATTCTGGGTTTATGCTTGTTCAATATTCAGCCGCCTCGTTGGTTTCAGAAAACAAAGTCTTAGCCCATCCTGCAAGTGTTGATTCAATTCCTTCTTCTGCAAACCAGGAAGATCACGTTTCTATGGGTACAATCGCAGCGAGAAAGGCAAAGAATATTCTAAACAACGTCCAAAAAGTATTAGCTATGGAAATGCTGTGTGCTTGCCAAGCGATAGACTTACGAGGAAATAAAGGTTTAGGAAAAGGTTCAAAGATAGTATATGATATAGTTAGAGATAAGGTACCGAAGATAACCGAAGACAGAGCGATGTACGAAATGATAGATAAGAGTGAAGAAATCTTAAAATCTGGCATAATCGTTAAAGAAGTGGAAAAAGAAACTGGTAAATTATTTTAAAGAAAGGAGAAATTATCATGGTGAACAATATTGATATTTCAAATGCAATGTCCATTAAGTTGGATGATGAACTCCCTCCTATGCCCAAATTCATCGAAGGCATAAGAAGGGCACCTAAAAGACCTTTAAACTTATCAAAAAGAGAAGTAGAACTAGCCCTTGCAAACGCCTTAAGGTACGTGCCGGAAAATTTGCATGAAAAATTGGCTCCAGAATTTCTGCAAGAGTTGCTTACTCGAGGTAGAATTTATGGATACAGGTATAGGCCTGAGGGCAACATTAAGGCAAAACCTATAGATATGTACAAGGGTAAATGTACTGAAGGAAAGGCATTTCAGGTCATGATCGACAACAACTTGGATTTCGATGTTGCTTTGTATCCTTATGAACTGGTAACCTACGGTGAAACCGGTCAAGTATGTCAAAATTGGATGCAGTACAGATTGATTAAAAAGTACCTAGAAGAACTAACAAGGGAACAAACTTTAGTTGTGGCTTCAGGACATCCCCTTGGCTTGTTCAGATCAACACCAAATAGTCCACGAGTGATAATAACAAACGCCTTGATGGTTGGGATGTTTGATGACCAAGAACATTGGATCAAGGCACAAGCTATGGGAGTTGCCAACTACGGGCAAATGACTGCGGGAGGTTGGATGTATATAGGACCTCAAGGTATCGTTCATGGCACTTACAATACCTTGTTGAACGCTGGAAGGTTGAAATTAGGGATACCACAAGATAGTGATCTAAGAGGACGTTTGTTTGTTAGTTCAGGTTTAGGTGGAATGAGCGGTGCTCAAGCTAAAGCGATAGAAATCGCAAGAGGCGTTGGAATAATTGCAGAAGTGGATTATTCGAGAATACAAACAAGACTAAACCAAGGTTGGCTAAAAACCTACAGCAAAGATTTGGACGAAGTTTTTGAAATAGCCTTCGATCATCTGAATAGAAAAAAATCCATTTCCATAGGTTATTATGGCAATATTGTAGATCTATTGGAATATATTGTAAAGAAAGGTATAAAGGTAGATTTGCTATCAGATCAGACGTCTTGTCACGCAGCCTACGAGGGAGGGTACTGCCCGCAAGGCTTGACTCATGAAGAGAAGAATCAGCTCTTAGAAACAAATAAAGAGAAATTTGTTGAATTAGTCAACAATTCATTGAGAAGACATTTCGAGCTTATAAAAACAATGGTTGAAAGGGGAACCTACTTTTTTGACTATGGGAATAGTTTCATGAAGGCGGTTTTTGATGCAGGAGTGAAAGAAATAGCAAAAAATGGGTTAGATGAAAGCGAAGGGTTCATATTTCCCTCGTATGTGGAAGATATAATGGGGCCATTAATATTCGACTATGGTTATGGACCTTTCAGGTGGGTATGTTTAAGTGGAAAAAGGGAAGATCTATTGAAAACGGACAAAGCAGCGATGGAATGCATAGATCCCAATAGAAGGGGCCAGGATAGAGACAACTACATATGGATTAGGGATGCAGATAAAAACAATCTTGTTGTTGGTACTCAAGCACGAATTCTTTATCAGGATGCTATGGGAAGGATGAAGATAGCCCTTAAATTCAATGAAATGGTTAGAAAAGGGGAAGTTGGTCCCATTATGCTTGGAAGGGATCATCACGATGCGGGTGGAGCTGACTCTCCTTTTAGAGAGACAGCGAATATAAAAGATGGGAGTAATATAATGGCGGATATGGCAACCCATGATTTCGCTGGAAATATAGGAAGGGGAATGAGTTTGGTAACACTGCATAACGGAGGTGGAGTTGGTATCGGTAAGGCCATTAACGGTGGCTTTGGCTTGGTTCTGGATGGAAGTGAAAGGGTGGATGAAATAATAAAGAACGCAATTCCATGGGACGTTATGGTTGGTGTCGCCAGGCGATCATGGGCTAGGAATGAAGCTTCTATAGAAACATCAATAGAGTACAACAAAGAAAACAAAAATACAGATCACATAACTTTGCCGTACATTGCTGATGAAAATATGGTAAAAGATTTAGTTGATAAATATTATCAGGGTTAGGAGGTAGATACTTTGAACAAAATTGTAGAATGTGTTCCAAATTTCAGTGAAGGAAGAGATAAAGAAAAATTAGAGCGTATTGTAGATGAAATAAGAAAACAAGAAGGAGTAAAATTATTAGATTACTCTATGGACAGAGACCACAACAGAAGCGTAGTTACTTTTGTGGGGGAACCAGATCAAGTAATAGAAGCAGCTTTTAACGCTTGTAAAAAAGCGGCTGAGTTGATAGATTTGAGAACCCATAAAGGCGAACATCCAAGAATGGGGGCTACAGACGTCATACCGCTCATTCCAATTAAAAACATATCGATGCAAGAGTGTGTAGAGTACTCTAAAAAATTGGCAAAAAGAATAGGAGAAGAGTTGAATATCCCCGTAATATTGTATGAAAAATCAGCCAGCCGACCTGAAAGAGAGGATTTAGCTGTTATAAGAAAAGGCGAGTTCGAAGGAATGTTTGAGAAGTTAAAACAAGAAGCGTTCAAACCAGATTTTGGCCCAGATAAACCGCATGAAAGTGCAGGAGTTACCGCCGTGGGGGCAAGGATGCCTTTGATAGCTTTCAACGTGAACCTAAATACCAACAACATAGACATTGCAAAAAAGATAGCCCAAGCGGTTAGAGGTAAAAGTGGAGGATTTAAATATTGTAAAGCGTTGGGTTTTGAATTGAAAGAAAGGAATATAGTCCAAGTTTCCATGAATATGGTTGATTACACAAAAACACCTTTGTACAGGGTATTTCAAGTGATAGAAAATGAAGCGAACAGGTATGGAGTGAACGTTGTTGGAAGTGAAATAGTTGGGTTGGTACCCTTGAATGCCCTTGTTGATACAGCCGATTATTTTTTAAAATTAGAAGATTTCAGTTATGACAAAGTTTTGGAGAATAGGATTTATGGCGATTGATATGAGCGAAAAAGCTACTTTAATAATAAAAAACATCTCAAATTTAATAACGATGAAAGGGCCTAATAGACCAAGAAAGAAAGAGGAAATGTCAGAAATTGGCTTAATAAAAAATGGCATCATTGCTGCTTCAAAAGATAAGATTATCTACGTTGGAAGTGGTGATTTGCCAAAAGACATAGAAATAGCTCAAGATGCAAAAATTATAAACGCCCAAGGGAAAACTGTAACACCCGGTTTAATAGACTCTCACACTCATTTGGTCCATGGTGGCTCAAGGGAATACGAATTATTTAAAAAATTAGAAGGTGAAAGTTACTTAGATATTTTAAATTCTGGGGGAGGAATATACGACACCGTCGAATTAACTAAAAAGGCATCTTTTGATGAATTACTTAAAAAGGCAGAAAAGAGTTTAAATAGAATGTTGTCTTACGGAGTAACAACCGTTGAAGCAAAAAGCGGTTATGGGCTTGATGACTTTGACACAGAATTAAAACAGCTTGAGGTCATAAGAGAACTCAATAGAATCCACCCCATAGATTTGGTTCCTACATTTTTGGGGGCGCATGCCGTACCTAAAAAGTACCAAGACAACGTCGATAAATTCGTAGATATACTCATAACTGAAATGATCCCGTATGTAGCAGAAAAAAATTTAGCTAAATTTTGTGATGTATTCTGTGAAAAAGGAGTTTTCTCAGTTGATCAATCCAGAAAAATACTTTCTGCTGCAAAAGAACACGGTCTATTCCTCAAAATTCACGCAGACGAAATAGAACCTTTAGGAGGTACCGAATTAGCTGCTGAGTTAGGCTGCGTTTCAGCAGATCATTTGGTAGGTGCAAGCGATGAAGGCTTGAAAAAAATGGCTGAGAACAACGTTATAGCTACCCTTCTTCCTACAACAACCTTCTTTTTGCAAAGTGAGAAGTATGCAAACGCTAGAAAGATGATTGAACTTGGTATACCAATTGCATTGTCGACTGATTATAACCCAGGAAGTTCGCCTACAGAAAATTTACAATTGGTTATGACGTTTGGGGCAATAAAATTACATATGAATCCAAGGGAAATAATTACATCGGTGACTATTAACGCAGCCTGTGCGTTGAAATTAGAAGATAAAATTGGTAGTTTGGAAGTAGGTAAAAAAGCTGATATGGCGATTTTCGATGTTCCAAATATAGAATACTTAATATACCACTTCGGAGTAAACCACACTCAAACTGTTATCAAAAATGGTGAAGTGTATGACATAGCCACGGTCTCTTGACAAAGCCTATAACGTAGTGTATAATAATTTTGATATATTGACATAAATAACTTTTTCGCCGGGGTGGTGGAATTGGTAGACACGTATGGTTGAGGGCCATATGAGTATTTACACTCGTGCGGGTTCAAGTCCCGCCCCCGGCACCAGAATAAAGGATCGTGTTTTACGATCCTTTTGTTTTTTGAATTAATTTTATTATATTCCTGATTGATAATCTCACTTCTGATTTCTATCTACTGGGGGTAAAAGTATAGAAAAGAGCCCTGAAGTTAATTTCCCCTTTTTTATTGAATTATTCATTGCCTTTTCTTTGTTATTAGTACTTTCCTACTTGAATAAAGCCGCAGTATTAATAGGCTATATTGTGTTTCTTCTTCTTTTAAAAATCTTAGAGAAAGATAAATTAAAAGTCTTTTTAATCGGTGTCTTGTTGTTTCCTGGCTTGTTATACATTCCCATCAATCTCAATTCAGAAGTAGGTATTTTAGGGAAAATTATAGACAAAAGAGGAAATTATTATACGGTATTTTCAAAAAAAATCTATTATGAAAATCAATGGCAGAAATACAGGAATTATTATAAATTTTACTACGGTGAATTCAGCACGGTTCCCATCACTACGGGCAAAAACGTCTACATATACGGAACCATTGAAAACGATTTTCTTAGAGCTGAATATATGGCTCCCGCCAACAACAATTCGATTATGAAGATAAAAGATCTTGCAACCAATAGATTGTCTGAAAACATTCAAAATACCGAGGCACTTGATATATTAACGAGCTCTTTTATGGGTAACATACGGGATAAAGAGGTATTTCAAAAAACAGGGACTTTGCATCTATTTGCCGTTTCAGGTATGCACGTGTACATAATTTACTCGATGATCAGCTTCTTTCTCAACTTTTTTATCTTGAAAAGGAATTTAAGACTCATCTTATACTCCACTATTATCACTTTTTATTTGGTTTTTACCGGATTCACCCCAAGTTCTGTACGGGCTGTATCGCTTTTAGTCACTTTAAACTTATTCAGACTTTTCGACGTTCCTGTTAGCTCTTTCAACATCTTAGGATTAATAGGATATCTCAACCTATTGTTCATTCCCAATAATCTAATGAACGTTAGTTTCCAAATGAGTTATGCTGCAACTTTTATGATTTTATTTACAACGAACCATATAGAAAATCAATATTTCAGGTCTTTATCTGTCCCTATAGCAGCATACGTCGGTATATTCCCTATAGCTCTGATACACTTTGGAGAAATTTCTTTGATTGGACTTTTCATAACTCCTATTCTAACCCCTGCTATTTCATTACTAATCTTATGTAGCGTTCTTTCAATATTATTGCCTTTCAATTTTGTTCATTCTTTTTCAACTTTTTTTGCTTTGTCAATAAAAAACTTCGTAAATCTTTTTACATTTTGGGAGCCAATTGAATTTAATTCTTTATTTATTCCGTTATTTCTATGGAGTTTGATCTTTTTGCTTTATGTCTGGCTTCTTCAAGTTAACAAAAGAAAAAAGGACCCCATTTAATAAGGGCCCTTAATTTTGAATTATACTTGTCTACATTGGAGGTTCTTCATCCAAAAGATCTTCTATTTCTGATTGATCAGAAATTTCAATTTTTACAATCCATCCTTTATTTTCGGCGTCTTCGTTTATTATTTCTGGATTGTCTTCAAGATCTTTGTTAACTTCAACAATTTTTCCACTTAAAGGTACATATATATCTTCGGCTGACTTCACAGATTCTATGGTGCACAGGACTTCACCTTTTTTTACTTCTTTCCCAACTTCTGGTAATTCAACGTAGGTTACATCACCCAATTCTTCAGCAGCCTTCGCAGAAATCCCAACAGTTGCAATATTTCCTTCTATTGTTACATATTCGTGGGTAGCTGTGTATTTCTTCATAATACTTGACTCCTCCTTTTAATTTGTAATTTTTGTTGTCTATAGAAATCAAAAAAGTTGCTATAGCGCCCTTCCCCCGCATCCCACCCAAATGATGAGATAATCAATAGCCTGCCTTTTTTACCGCTCTGATTACCCCAACAGTTATTAAAATCGCTATTATGATCTCTGGAATACCGTTTGTTAGGCCTATAGCCAACACTACCCCACCTACGGCTTCCCTTGCTACTCCCATAGCGGTAGCTATCCTGTCGGCAAATAAGAGATACATCATACCTAAAACACCTGCGGTGTTAGTAAAAGTTCCTAAAGCAGCACTTACACCAATAGATACGCTATCTCTCCATTTTGAAACTTTTTCTTTATTACTCGAGAAAAGTTCAAATACTAACCTGTATGAATAATATGAAACTAAACCAATCAATATTCTTGGTAATACAGAAACTAAAGGATTAACAAAAGCAAAAGACAATATATTTGGTCTTAAAAGTGCTTGAATTATACTAGACACCCCAAATATCAAACCTATAACCATTCCTGCCACAGGTCCTTCTAATATTGCCCCAATTATAACTGGAATATGCATAGTTGTTGCATTCGCTGGAGGAATAGGGATAAATCCCAATGGAGTAAATCCTAGAACAAAAGAAATACCAGATAACAACGATATAGTTACCAAGCGTTTGGTTTTTGATCTCATGCTTTTTCTCCTTTTAATGTGAAAAGTTAGCTACAAACATTTAACTATTTTAAATAATTGTCAAACCACGCGGTAATCTCTTTTAATCTTCTTACTCGATGTTTTGGTTTTCCACTTCTGCTCAACTCATGATTTTCTCCTCTGAACATAACCAATTTTGATTCCACGCCATTGTATTTGAGTGAAGTGAACATCTGCAATCCTTCAGCCAACCAACAACGGTAATCTTCTTCCGAATGTATAAAAAGAGTTGGAGTTTTAACGTTATCTGCGTATTTCATAGGTGAATGGAACCATAACTTTTCATAATCACTCCAGGGGGTGGCTGTTTGTTGATCTTCAACGAAATAGTAACCGATATCGGTAGTGCCAAATTTAGCTATCCAATTCGCTATACTTCTTTGAGAAACAGCAGCCTTGAACCTATCAGTATGTCCAATTACCCAGTTGGTCATATAACCACCATAAGAACCACCTGTTACCCCTATTCTATTTTCGTCTATGAAAGAGAACTTTTCCAATACTTTATCAACAAAGTCCATTATGTCTTCATAGTCTATTGTTCCATACTTTCCTCTGATATCTGCAAACTCATCCCCTCTTCCATCACTTCCTCGGGGATTACAAAACATAACAACATAACCTTCATTTGCCCAATACTGCATTTCATGGAAAAAAACATCTCCACCATAAACGGTTTTAGGGCCACCATGAATATCTAAGATTGCAGGGTATTTCTTGTTCTCTTCAAAATTAACAGGTTTCATAACCCATCCTTCAATTTCTATTTCACCTTTACCGAGAAAGGTTATTCTTTCTGGCTTAGATAAAGTTTTTTCTTTCATTATCCATTCATTGAAAGTAGTTAGTTGTCTCTCTTCATTGCCTGCTAATTCGTATAGTTCTTGAAGTTTAACATCTCTCATCCCCACAAAGATGATACGATCTTTAAATACATCAAAACCATCAACGGATCCGCTTTGTGTTGTCAATTTTTCTCTCTTGCCCTTCTCATCTATTCTATTTATGAAAGAATTTCCATATTCTGTGGTTTCAAAATAAAGGTAATCGTCCTCCACTTTGAATTCACTATTAGAACCATATCTACAATCAGAGCCTACAGAACTCCAAGTACTATAATCAAAATCAGTTTGAATTTGTTTTACTTCTTTTGTTTGTAAATCCATCAAATAAAACTTGGGGTTTTCGTTGATTCCGTACTCTTTCATGTTGGAACCTAAGAAGATTATTTTCTCCTTGAGAAAGTCTGCATATACGTAATTGAAAGGGTCTTCGTGAGTTAATTTTTCAAAACTTTCTTTCTTTAAGTCGTATAAATAAAGATCGGATCTTATTTCCATTTTATCTTTAAAAGTATTGGAAATAAAAAGCATTAAATCTTTTCCTTTATTCAATTTAAAACCTTCTACGTTTGTCAATTCATCCGTTATTGGGGTAATTTTTTTATCTTTTAACGTATAAATGTATAATCTATTCCTTTTCTTGTTGGTAAATCCCCTCCCATTCGACCAGAAAGGTATTTCATCTAAAACTTCGTAATCTTTTTCTTCTTTGAGCTTATCCAATTCCTTTTCTTTTTCTTCCTTTGAAAGGCTCTCCAAATTCTTATATTTCGGATCGTAAATACCAGTTACAACAAACTTATCTTTAGATATGGGTTCGATATCTGATGCAAAGAACGGAAGTTCAAAATATTTTTGAGCCTCTCCTCCTTTGATGTTTATTATATAATAAATTGTAAAAGGTTCTCCTTTTTCCTTTCTCTTTTTATCTTTTTCTTCTCTCACCGTTGAAAAGATGATATTTTCATTGTCTAACCATAGATAAGAACTTTCTTGATTGAAAGTGGTGAGCTTGTTGATCGTTTTATTATCAACATTGTAAAGCCATATGTTTGATAGATACTTGTTTTCATCTACATCCATCTCAGAGACAACAAAAGCTAAGTTTTTACCATCCGGTGAAAATTTAGTGTTCGATATAAATTTGTACTTTGTAAAATCCTCTAAAGCTAACTTCTCCATTATGCAACCTCCTCGCAAAATATAATTATTACTGTCATTAGAAACTCTAATACTTAAACTTTTTTAAAATCAAAACCTAATTTTCAGTTTGATAGATCTTTGGTTGAGATATTTCAACAAAAGGATCATTTTGAAATATTAAAGCGTTACTTTCCATACTTTCTTGCCTGTCAATGTTGTCTATAATTTCTGGACCATAGGTAAGCTGATACAAAGAGTAATTATAAGGGATACCTATTTCTCTCAACCTTTTAATATCTCTCAACCAATCTGGTTCTTCAACTGGGGCATCTGATGAAATAAAAAGAGGCACTTGTGAACTGTATAAATCATAAAATCTAAAGGCATCTTTTACCCTTTCACCCAATCTATCTTCAATAAAAACCTTATCGGATTCTATGAATTGAGGTTGTATATCTACAACAAGATTATGTTTTTTAATTCTTTCTATTTGATTAGATCTAAGCACTATAGCATGAATTATTCTATGCCTTAATTTAGGATTGACCTTTTCAAAAACTCGTAAAATTTGTTCTATAGCCCCATCTCCTATAGCATGAGCAGCTAAATGAAGCCCATTGTCTTCACAAAACTCAACGACGGAAGTTAGCTCAGCATCTTCCCATAATTTTTCCCCGTACGTATCAGAATCGTTGTACTTATTAAGCAACAAAGCTGTTCGTGCTCCTAGGGAACCATCCAAATATATTTTAACACATTTAAATTCTTCAAAGTATCCTGATTCATAATATTTTGAAAGCTCATTATAATCCTTAATAGCAACTTTTTCATATACAAAAAACTCATTATCATGTACAAACGGCAAGTTATCTTTATAAATACCATGTAAATCATCTGAATGCACAAAACCATAACCTTTATTTTTTAGATACTTCTTTGAGGTTTCGTAATTATTTTTCACGTCTGTGAAAGGGCCAAAAGTTTTATAAAATTTATCGATAGCACTTTCTTTGATTTTTCCTTCTTCAAAATCCACGTAATTACTTGAATCTGAAAAATCAATACTCTCAAAAACCTTTGAATTCACAACCGCAAAATGTCCACATCTTCTAACCAGCATGATAGGGATTTCTCTGTTTATTGAATCCAAAAAATCTTTCTCAGGATTGGCAAATTCTTCGGTCCAACCTCTTAAAACAATTTTATAGGGTCTTTTACTGACAATTTCTTCTATGATACTTTTAATTTCAGATAGTTTCTTTTTCTCCAAAGTTGGTTGAGATAACTTTTCTCCCAATCCCAATATATGTAAATGTGAATCTGTTATCAATGGAGTAACGAATATCTGCTTGTTGTGTTTAGTGCTTACAAATTTAAACTTACCATTTCTACTGAGTTTAAACAAAATTCACTTTCCCCCTTTTTAAACACTATTTCCTATCTTATTACAATATTTTACCACTAATCTTTTTTTATTTTTTAAATTAAGCACAAGTTTCAATTTTTAAGATTTATGCTCATAATTGACTATAAAGATTAATAATTGACTAAAATCGTAAATAATCGCTTGCTATCAAGATTGCTTTGATATGTAATTGTTGGTATAATTTTTTGTGTGCATCTTGCAAATAATTATTTTGTCATTTATATTAAGGTTTAAAAAAAGGTGATTTAGTTGATTTTAAAAAACGAAACTCAATTGAAAATATTGCGTGAAATATGGCTAAAGAAAAAAACAACCATGTCAGAAATTAGCAACAATCTACAAATAGATAGATCAAACGTATCAAGAAATTTAAAAAACTTAAGAAGTATAGGTTTAGTTTATTATTCTGACAACAAGATAAAAAATACCAATCGTGGGAGAAAGACTTTACAATTACAAATCAATTACTCTTTTGCATACAATATAGGGATCGCTGTTACAGAAAATTTCTTTCTTGTTTTATTGATGGATCTGAATTTTAACGTAATCAGAAAAGAAACAATTTTCAAAGAAGTAAATGAAAAAACAATAGTCGATGATTTGATTAATTGCATAGAAATTTTTTCGGATTTTTTAGATCAGGTTCTCTTCATAGCAATATCTTTTCCGGAACCGGTTGATGATGAAAAAGGGTTGATCTTGTCTTCTGGTATTTTCCCTATAAAAGATATGTATTTGAAAAATATATTGGAAGAGAAAATAAACATCCCAGTCCATTTAGAAAATGACGCCAATGCAGGAGCTATTTATCACTATTATAAGAATAACGGTATTTATAGATTTATAAATTTCATGTTTTTAAGTTTTTATGTTAACAGAAAAAGTATTAATGCAATTCAAGGGAACGGAATAATAATTAACGGTGAGATTTATAAAGGAGCTCATAGTTTTGCGGGTGAATTACCTGTAATTATTCCCATTTGGCAACAGAACGAAAAAGATTATCTGGATATTTTAAAATTCCAACATTATATAAAAGATGAAAAAAAATCTCATATCCTGGAAGATTATATCGAGAAATACTCGAAAGCAGCTTCAATAATCATTAATTTTTTAGATCCTGAAATTTTTATATTTGGAGGGTACACAGAGATACTTCCAAAATTTTCATTAAAATCTATGGTTATTAAAACAAGAGAAAAAATTATAGATAATGAAAGAAGAAAGATAAAAATCTACATCGATAATGATGGCTTAGAAAGCATAGCAAAAGGTTCTGCCATGTCTTTTATGAATAAAATTATGAACAATTATAATCTGGCAAATAAAGCTTTTCTTAAGTTGAAAAAACCAACATTTTCTAATTTTTGATTCCTTTTTTACTCCCTTTTTATACTTCAAAAGTATTCAAAAGTGGTAGTTTTTCTTAGTGAAAAACTGGTGAAATCAAAAAGGAGGTAAGTTAGCATGAAAAAGAAAGTATGGCTAGTAACGTTGGTTGTTCTGTTGGTCGGCATAGCTTTTTCTCAGGTCTTACCAACAATTCCAAGAAGCGAAACACTCATTGTGGATAACCTACATGGACGTGTTGGTAACCCTGGAAATTTTAACTTATGGATACCAGGATCTCTCGCCGGTCATGGCCCTCAACAGGTTTTGATGGATGCTCTATGGTATGTTGATCCACAAACTGGTGAATGGATAAACGCTTTAGCTGCCCAAGAACCTGTTTACAATGAAGATTTTACACAAATAACCATTAAACTCAGACAAGGACTTTATTGGAGTGATGGTGTTCCTTTCACCGCTGACGATGTAGTATTCACTGTAAAAAACATTGCAAGCCATCCAGGTATGAATTCGAGTGCCCAACTTCAAATGTACGTAAAAGACATTTACAAAACGGATGATTACACTGTAGTTGTAGAACTTAATTCCCCCAATCCAAAAGCTCACAACATTTTTACTTCCCTAGTTTATGGAGCTCTTTTTATTCAGCCAAAACACATATGGGAGAAAGTAGATAATCCATTAACTTTCACCTTCAATCCTCCAGTTTCAATAGGGCCATATGTACTTGATAGTTACGATCCTCAAGGGTACTGGTTCTTATTCAAAAAACGTGAGGATTGGCAAAGAACAAGCGTCGGTCAATTATATGGAGAACCAAAACCCAACTATGTCCTCTTTATTTACTACGGTACCGATGACAGAAAAGTTGCGGCTCAAGCCCGCCATGAATTGGACATGATTTTCGATTTAACTCCAGAAGCATTCGAAGTCTTAAGGGCTAGAAACGAGTATTCCGTCGTATGGTACGAAGATTTCCCTTGGGCATGGATGGATGATGTTAACTCAAGAGGAATGTTCCTTAACAACGCTAGATATCCTTTAGACAACAAAGATGTCAGATGGGCATTAACCTTGGCTATAAACATTGAGGATGTTGTTATTTCGGGATATGCTGGAATAGAGAGAGTAACAGCTCTTCACTCGTGTCCAACCCAGTATTTTACTGAAATATATTATGAACCTCTAGAACCATGGCTCGAAAACTTCACGTTGGACGATGGATATAAACCTTACGATACAAACGTTGCCTACAGAATAGCTGAATGGGCTGAAGAATCTTACAATATTGAAGTGGAAGATCCCGAAGCGGTCTGGGGAATAGGTTGGTGGAAATATGATCCTCAAGAGGCAGAAAAGCTACTTTTGAATCTCGGGTTTTCAAAAGATAGAAATGGAAGATGGTTGCTACCAGATGGTACTCCCTGGAAGATCAGCATAATTGCACCAGCTGATTTTGAGATAGATGCCACAAGATTGGCATTTGCAGTAGCTGATCAATGGAGAAAATTTGGTGTTCAAGTTAACGTAGAAACCTTAGAAGCAGGCCCATTATGGACAAGACAAGCTCTCGGCGATTACGATGTTGGGTCTTTCTGGGGTGGCATGTTAGCATCCTCAGGTATTCCAGATATTTGGACGTTCATCAATGGTTTTAAATCTGACTTCTATACTCCTTTAGGAACCGCAGTTACAACTCCAAATAATTATAGATGGAAGGTTCCAGATAAAGTAGATCAAATAATTGATGAGATGGGTGCATCTTACTTTGCAGACCCGAAAGTTGTGGAATTGACAAAAGAGTTCTACAAAGTAGCTGTTGAAGAAATGCCTGTGATTCCAATGGTAATAAACAAAAAATTCAATGCCAATGATAACTATTATTGGACAAACTATCCAAATGCAAACAATCCTTATATGGCAAACGTTTCTTGGTGGGCAGAGTTTAAGTTCATGTTGCCAAGACTTGAGCCAACTGGAAGAAAATAATAGATCTTGTATGGATCACAAGCCCGCTCAATTGGGCGGGCTTTTGTTTAAATTTTTCAAAAAAGGAGGAACTTAATTTTGAAAGTTTTAAAAACATACATTATTCCTCGATTAATTCAATATTTACTAGTAATATTTATAGGGATAACTATAACTTTTATTATTCCTAGATTAACTCCTATAGATCCAGTACAGTCTGCTATAAATAGATTAACCTCTTATGGTGGAGCTTATATGGAACCTGAGGCAGTTGCAAGTTTGCAAAATACCCTAAAAGAATTATATGGATTGGAAGGGAGCTTAGTAGAACAGTATTTTGCTTTTTGGAAACATCTCTTTACTTTTGACTTTGGTCCTTCCTTATCTATGTTCCCCACACCTGTTACTGAAATTATTGCCAACTCTCTACCATGGACCTTTTTCTTACTTTTTTTCTCTCTAATCATTTCCTGGATTATAGGAAATATTTTAGGAGGATTAGCTGGATATTTTAAAGATAAAAAATGGTCCAACGTGTTAGCTGTAGTTGCAATGTCTATATATCCAATTCCATACTACGTTATGGCTTTAATTTTAGTTATTTTGTTTGTTTATATCTTTCCAATATTTCCAATGATGGGAGGATACAGCATAGGGATTCAACCATCTTTTACTTGGACATTTTTTTTGGATATCTTAAGACATAGTATTTTACCTGCAATTTCTTTGATTCTAGTAGGCATAGGTTGGTGGTTCTTAAGTATGAGATCACTGACATCCAACATAGTTGCTGAAGACTTTGTTACTTACGCTGAATTTGCGGGCTTACCCAAAAATAAGTTGTTATACAGTTATGTTATGAGAAATGGTATATTACCACAAATTACTGCTTTGGCTCTTCAAATAGGCGGAATATTCAACGGGGCCATTATAACTGAAGTAGCTTTTTCTTATCCTGGAGTCGGCTCCTTGTTACAAAAATCCATCACAAACGGCGATTTCAATTTAATGATGGGGATATCCGTTCTCTCCATAATAGCCATAGCAACTGCATCGTTGATAATAGATTTAATATACCCATTATTTGACCCAAGAATAAGGTATAGATGAGGTGATCATATGTTTGTAATACTAAAAGATCTTCTAAAAAGAGATAAAAAATTTTTGTTTGGATTCACAGTAATATCTATTTTGGTTTTCTTAGCTATTTTATCAGCATTTTCACCATACGATCCAAGGTCATGGAATGTTGTACCAAAAGATAAACCACCTAGCTTCCAGCATCTTTTAGGAACAAATTCGATGGGGCAAGATATATTCTGGAATACCACACACGCTTTAAAAAATTCTTTCATTTTAGGGTTAACGGCGGCTTGCATTTCAACTATAATAGGCACCTTAGTTGGACTAATAGCGGGTTACAGAGGAGGTATTTTAGATCGAGTTCTAATGTCCATAAACGACAGTTTCATAGTTTTGCCTTCTTTACCAATACTCGTATTCCTTTCTTTTTCCCTAAGAGAAAAAATGACCATCTTTGTTATGGGAGCGATACTTTCAATATTCTCCTGGCCTTGGGGTGGAAAACAAGTTAGAGCCCAAGTTCTAAGCCTGAGAGAAAGAGAGTTCACATACACTTCTGTATTTTCAGGGATGAACATGTGGAAGGTCGTTTTCAAAGAACATCTTCCTTTCGTGATACCCTGGGTAATAGCTAATTTTATTAACACAATTCTTTGGGCTTTAGGGATGGAGATAACTTTATCGGTTCTTGGATTGACTAGTCTAGAGACACCTACTATAGGCACAACAATCCATTGGGCAATGCAATATCAAGCAATTTTCAGAGGAATATGGTGGTGGATGCTAACTCCAATAATTTTATCTATTATATTTTTTGTAGCATTATACATGCTTTCAGTTAGTATAAGTGAATTTCTAGACCCACGAACCAGATTGCAAAGAATAAAAATGGGAGGTTAATATAGATGTCTTTACTTGAAATAAAAGACCTAACTGCTTATTATATTACCCATGTATTCGGTGTAAAAAGGGATGTAAAAGCGGTAGATAATCTGACATTTTCAGTTGAAGAAAATGAGATCCTGGGGTTAGCGGGTGAATCAGGTTGCGGAAAAAGCACGTTGCTAAAAGTTCTTTTATCTATGGTCAAGCCTCCTTTGAAAGTACTAAAAGGGGAAGTAAATTACTCATATGATAGTAAGAATTTCAATCTATTGACCTTAGATGAAGATAGCCTAAGAAAAGTACGGTGGGAAGACATATCGTATATTCCACAAGGCTCTATGAGCACGCTCAACCCTGTGAGAAAAATACGAAAAACCTTTGAAGATGTTATAAAAACACATAAAAAAAGCGCTGATAAAGAAGTTTATGAAAAACTTATGGAAGAGCATTTAAAATATTTAGGACTGCCTTTGGAGGTTTTAGATTCGTATCCCCACCAACTTTCAGGAGGTATGAGACAGCGAACAACTATCGCACTTGCAACTATACTAGAACCGAAAGTAATATTCGCTGATGAACCTACAACCGCTTTGGATGTCGTAGTCCAAAGGGGGGTTATACAGATGCTTAAACAGCTTCATAGAGAGCATAGAAATACAATGGTAATGGTTACGCATGACATGGCTGTGCACGCTAACGTTGCTGATAGGGTTGCTGTAATGTATGCTGGAAAGATAGTGGAAATTTCCAAAAAAGAACAATTGTTTACAAATCCTAGCCATCCTTACTCTAAATTTCTCATAAACTCTCTTCCAAAGATAGGAGATAGAAGGCAAAGGGCAAGTGCACCTGGTAATCCTCCATCTTTGGCGAATTCCCCTGAAGGATGCAGGTTCCATCCAAGATGTCCTTATGCCAAAGATATCTGTAAAAAATACGTACCAAAACTAATAGAAGATGAAAAAGGGCATTATGTTGCATGTTTCTTATTCTCTGATGAAGTAGAGGAAGGTGAGAAAGTTGTCCAACAAACTACTCGAGGTTAAAGATTTGGAGAAAGTATTCCATTTGGGTGGAAGATTCTTTGGAACTAAATTAAAAGCAGTAAATAGGGTAAATTTTGATTTAGAAGCAGAAAAACCTGAAATCCTTACTTTTGCTGGAGAGACCGGGAGTGGAAAAACGACTGTAGCTAGAATGATCCTGGGGCTTGAGACTCCCACTTCTGGAGAAGTTATATACAAAGGAAGGAACGTCACACACATAAAAAAAAGAAAAGAACTTTTAGAATATATGAAATACGTGCAACCCATCTTTCAAAATCCTTTTGAAACATTTAATCCGCTAAAAAAAGTAGATTCGTATCTATTTGAAATGGCTGAAAATTATAAAATAGCAAAAACAAAAGAAGAGAAACAAAAAGCCGTAGAAGAATCTCTTAACTCAGTTGGACTGACACTAAAAGAAATTAAAGGAAGGTACCCCAACGAATTATCTGGTGGGCAGTTGCAGAGAGTTTCTGTTGCCAGAGCTCTTGTAACAAGGCCTTCACTTCTAATAGCCGATGAGCCTGTTTCAATGGTTGATGCCTCTTTAAGAATGTCTATAGTGAATTTGTTTGCTGAATTAAAAACAAAGTATAACGTATCCGTTTTATACATAACTCATGATCTTGCAACCGCTTACTACATAAGTGACAGAATAGCCATAATGCTTAGAGGGGATGTGGTCGAATTTGGAGACATAGATAAAGTCATGCTTTCCCCTCTCCATCCATACACCCAAATACTTATAGAATCTGTTCCTCAGCCAGATCCAGAGGGTACGTGGAAAGAAGATATAAAATTATCCTCCTTAGAAGTCAAAGAATTTTCAAGATTAGGCTGTAAGTTCTATGAAAGATGCCCATTTGCCATGAAAATTTGTAAAGATGTTGAACCTCCATATGTTTTTAAAGATGGGAGAAAAGTGAAATGCCATCTTTACTCTGAAGAAATTAAAAACACTCAAAAGTTTGAAACAACTGTAAACTAAGTAATATTTAGAAACAGTAGGCATTGAAAAAAATAAAGGCGCTGAATTTCGAGGCCTTTATTTTTTAATGATATATATACCGAAATTTGGTAAGTTGAAATTGTAGAAGAAATATTAATTCACTTTGAAAAAATAGCTAGATATCCTAAATTGACGAAACGATATTTGATATCTTCAAACCTCATTTCGTTTATTATAATATTTGATATCAGCCTTTGAAAAGGTAGCCAAGTAATATGATCGATGGGGACCGTCATCCTTCTAGGTCTTGCTAAGTTTTCCCATAGAACCCTTCTTGTATTTTTGGGTAAGGTTTTATCAAAAGCTGCTTCTAAGAATGTTACCTTTTCTCTGTTTAAAAATTTGGCATAGGCTGCAGGATCAACCTTCATCAATGGATGTATATCTGAATTTAAAAACTCTTGAATGTTCTTAAACTCTCCTATCCTCTTTAAATCGTTTTGAAAGGTCTTTCTTAGCCTTTCTCTATCGCTTAAATAAGCTATTTGGTCTTTCTTTTTAAGCAATTCCCTTCTTGTAAATTCCAATGTAGGTGATTCCCATATAAGTTCAGCCATGTTTCCACCACTGGCTATAATGAAATTGTGCTTTATTTCAGGATTTAAAGCGTTAGCGATAACAGATACCATGCCCCCAAGGCAGTATCCTATCATGAAGTTTCGCTCGTGCCAAAGCGCGTTCGCTTTCAAAAAATCTATGATACTTAATACGTCAACAACCGCATGTTCCCAGGTGTTCAAGGTTGTATAAATATCGGCAGAAAAATAATTTTTACCACTCATAGATCCGTTAGATGTTCTGGTATAATTGTCGGGTAATAATGGTACTACAGCCCTTATGCCTAATTTGGAAAAATATCGCCCCATTTTTAAGATATAGGTAATGTTTTTAGTTCCCAAACCATGAAGTATCAAAGCAACACCCAAAGCCTTTCCTCGGGGTTCAAAAAGATAGATTTCATTAGTTTCGGTACCTTTTTTATTATATTTGTATAAAGAATTAAATTTTATTAATGATTCTCTATAATTTTTACCTTTATTTATGAAAGCTTGAGTAAATTCTATATTTTGTTTTGCATAACTAAAATCTATTTTAAAATTCTCTTGTAGCATATGTTCATCTCCCCATCTTCGTAGATCTTTATTTCTAAACAGCTCTTCTATTTAATGTATCATCAGTTTCTTTATTTTGGCATACTTTTTTAATAAAACTCACCGTTTTTTCAACAAATTTCTGGGTTAAAACATCTTTTAATTCTAATTCGAAAGAATGCTTCCCTTTTGGATGAATTAACAATGTAGAAGGAACACCACATTCTTTTATCTTCTGGTTTAACTTTATAGAAGTTGTTACAGGGACGGTAGCGTCTTTTTTCCCATGTACTAACAGTGTTGGAACCATTCTTTCAGATATATAATTTATAGGTGAATATAACTTATATTCTTCAAATTTTGTTTTAGGCGTTCCTTTCATTGTGGTTGTAACTGCAAATTGTGCAAAAAGAGAATCTACTTGATTACTCCACAGATCTAAAAGATCCGATGGAGCGTACCAAGCCACAACTCCCTTTATTCCCTTCATCTTTTCAAAATGATTGTAGTAAGAATTATATGCTGCATAATAAAGTGACAAAGTACCGCCTGCGGACGTGCCCATCAACACGATATTTTCTTTGTCTAAACTCAGCTCTTCACTATGATCTTTTATATAATTTAGGGCGTCGTGGTAATCTTCTATCAACTCTTCATATTTGTTTAAATAGCTATACCTGTAATCTATTGCAACAACGGCAAATCCTCTACTCGCTAAAAATTTTGCCCATGCGGTAACGCTTGATAATTTCCTACTTCCAGTTATCCACCCTCCTCCATGAGCAAAAAAGACTACGGGAAATTTGCTTTTTACTTTAGAAGGATAGTAAACATCTAATTTCAAAGGTAACTTTTCCTTTTTATACTCCACAGTAATTGCATCAGTATAGGAACCTTTCTTAACTTCCAATGGAAGGTTCCCAAATACAGATTTCTTAATTGTTTTTGCATTCAATAGAATTATTAGAAAAAAAGTCATCAAAGCATTCCAGAAAAAAAGAAAAAACAAAAGAATTAATCCAAAGATTTTAGCAATTTTTTTATACTCATTTTTGTCGGAATTTTCTTCATTCACCTTTTCGTTGTTTATTCAAATCACTCCGATAGAGTTTTATTGTTCGTTCATATTGATCTTTTCTCTGTTTATAACAAAAATATCAGATTCTGAATAATAATTAGTAAAAAAAACATATTTTTTGTCGGGTGTATATGTTGGATAGAAGCAGTCATTTGTCAACATGCCTGATAAATTCCTTTTTTCTCCATCATCGTATTCATATATACTGAAATAGGTTCCGTTAAACTCAGAAAACACAAGAAGCTCTGAACCATTTGACCAATTATCGGTTTGATTATTTTGTTGTGCTATTAACGGTGAGATACTGTTTTCTTCGTCAACAAAATAAACATTCATATTCGCCGTTTGATGATCCACACCATAAAAACTGATTTTGTTACCATCCCATTTGGTGGGTCTAAATTTCAAAAGATCCTTTGATTCCGTTAATTTCTCAAGTTTATCGTAGTATAAGTCATAAATCCAAACTTCCGTCCACTGACCACTATCTTCATCCATAGTGAATAGAATCAAAGTATTATCATAAAAATATGGTGAATAAGCATTCTTATCGGGTGGACTGATTTTTTGAATCTCCTCAGTTTCTAGATTATACAATACAATATCCCATTTTCCAAACAATGTAGTTTGAAAAGTTAAATACTCATCGTTTGGGGAAATATCAGGAAAATACTCAGCAGAATATTCCAATGGAATCTTATCTTGTGTACCTTCTTTAAAGTCAAAAATATAAATTTCCCTATTACCAATATATCTGTCGCTTACAAGATACAACTTATTATTTTGAAAAACAGGGTATTCATCTACCCCTTTCCAAAAAGTGATCTGTAAAACATCCCAGTTTTCTCCATACAAAAACCTTTGAATGGATAATGTCTCCAGAGTTTTTACCGCAAACTTTTCTACCCAATCACTAGTTTCACCAGATTCTTCAGAGTATGAAAAACCTCCGCCATCAAAGTATCCAAACGCAATTGTGATATTTTCCTTAGTATTTGTAAATATATTCATTGTTACATCATAATCATTGATATTTATGGAGTTAGACATCGCATCTTTTATGTTTATATTGTACATATAACTTCCGATACTTTTTATTTTTTCTGCAATTTGATTTGTTATCCATGTATCATCGTTTAAATTTATAATCATATTATCTTTTGATAGATTTGCAGCAAAAGAGACTACTATAATGGGAATAAATGCAAAAACCAAAATTATCTTTTTTATCATACCTTTTCTCACCTTATAAATTTTCTGCAATTTTCCTGAAATGGTAACCGTAAATTGAAAGAGAAATCATTTTTGGAAAAGCTTTAGGTTTCTTAAACAAACTCCAAAAAAACATTTTCCAATATTGTTTTCTTTCTTTACCAACAATCCCTAAAATAAAGATGGATTTAATAAAAGCACTAATTTCTTGAAAACCTATCTTAGCCTTGGAGAATCCAGGTACTTTATAATTAACCAAAAATTTCTTCAAACGATCATAATAGTTTTTGGGCTGATAAAGCTTAGCAACAAGATTTTTGTAATTTTTGATTAGGAATTCCAAGTTCATCTTTGGAATTATATTCGTATTGATATCCACATTGTTTCCACTTATTTCTCCCCGTAACCTATT
Organism: Petrotoga sp. Shatin.DS.tank11.9.2.9.3; assembly: GCF_003665005.1. NCBI lineage: Bacteria > Thermotogati > Thermotogota > Thermotogae > Petrotogales > Petrotogaceae > Petrotoga > Petrotoga sp. Shatin.DS.tank11.9.2.9.3. Next base: position 303,443 of record NZ_JGVT01000005.1, on the reverse strand, counting down.
TTCCTTGAGTAATCTTGAGTATAATTCACTTCCCCTTGGTGCATTTAAAATGCCAACCATGGCGGTAACTATGCCGTTTTTCTGAATAAACTCGAATTGCTTATCGAAAATTGTGGGCTTATCACTGTCAAAACCGACAATAAATCCTCCCTGAATTTCAAAACCAAAACTTTGAATTTTTTTGATAGACTCTTCAAGATTTTGCTTAATATTTTGATACTTATTAGCTTCTCGTAGACTATCCGGATCAGGGGTTTCTAAGCCAATAAAAACTCTGTCAAAACCCGCTTTGAACATCAAGTCCATGAGTTGATCATCATTAGAAAAATCTACAGACACTTCGGTATAAAAAGAAAACGGGTAACCATGAGCTTTTTGCCACTGTATTATTGCGGGTAACACATCTTTTTTTAATTTTGATTTATTTGAGATAAAATTATCGTCTACAAAGAAAACAGAACGCCTCCACCCTGCATCGTACAAAGATTGAAGTTCTTGAATCAACTGTACGCTTGACTTAGTTCTGGGTTTTCTACCATTCAAGGCGGCAATATCGCAAAATTCACAATTATAAGGGCAACCTCTAGAATACTGGATGCTCATGGACCCATACCATTTGAGATTTAACAGATCCCACCTGGGAACAGGCGTAGTTTCAATATTGCAAAAATTAGGTTTTGCATAATATCTTTTTAATTTGTTATTTTTTATATCTTCAACCAACTCATCCATTAATTCTTCCGCTTCTCCAAGAACAAAATGGTCAACAGTATTTTGAAATGTGTCGGGTTCCATTGTAAAAAGAGGACCACCGGCAACTATAGGTTTACCACAGTCGTTACATTGTTTGATCACTTTTATAGCAGACTCTCTTTGAACAGCCATGGCGCTTATAAAAACATAATCTGAATTTAGAATATCTTCTTTTTTTAATTTTTCACAATTCATATCCACCAACCTGATGTTCCATTCTTCGGGTAGATAAGAAGCTATTGTAATCAAACCCAAAGGCGGCAATGCAGCGCGTTTGGAAATAAATTTCAGTGCGTGTTTGAAACTCCAAAATGTTTCAGGATAAGCGGGATAAACCAAAAGTATGTTCATAGTTACCCCTCCTTCTAGGTGCTTTATTGCAACGGGGCTAACGATCCATTTATAATTTAATTATACCACATTTTTTAATTTTAAATTTTAAAAGTAAAAAAAGTGAATATCTTTAGGAAACGTTTTCATTTCTTTAAAAAAAGAGTGGTAAAATAACCAGAAGTAAACTATGGGAGGAATTTTATGTTTTTAGGATACCACATTCTAATAAAATTTTATAAAAATGGAGAATTAACAAATGATTTTCCAAAGGAGAGTTATCGCTATTACGAAAAAAATGCAATAGATGGAGATCTTCAAGGTGTCATTAAAGAATTAGACTATTTAAAAGAGCTTGGGATAGATTTGATATATCTTGGGCCTATTTTTAAAAGTAAAACCACACACGGATACGATATTACCAATTATTTTTCTATCTCAGAAAACATAAGTTCCAACTCCGAAGAAGATGCTAAAGCGATCTTTAAAAAGCTTATTGAAGATGCTCATAAAAGAGGAATAAAGGTTATCATAGATCTCGTACTTAACCATGCTTCAAAGGAGTTTGATTTTGATTCCGTTCCCAAAGATTTGAATGTTAAAACCGAATCTCCACGTTCACCCCAAGAAGAAAGATGGCAAAGATCCTTTTTGTTTTGGAATCTCGATGATAAAGAGACAAGAGAATTTTTAATAAGAGTTGGGGAGTATTGGCTAAAAAACTTTGAATTAGACGGATTTAGATTGGATCATGCCTTAGGCTTGCCATTAAACTTTTTAGAGGAATTTTCTACAAGGATGAAAAAAATAAAAAAAGATGTGGTAATTTTAGGTGAAGTATGGGAAGACGAGGGAGATAAGATAAAAAATTTTAATCTCCTTAAAAAGTTCAAAGGAGAAGATGCTCAACGTTTTACCAGTCTGTTTGATTTTGCTACATACGATACAATTAAAGAAGTTTTAGGAAAGAAAAATGGGTCGTTACTCGATTTATATAATCAAATAGTATTATCAAACCAATTAAATGAAAAGGAGTTCCAGCTAACTTATTTTATTGAAAATCACGATCTCCCAAGGTTCATAGATATATGCCAAGAATTAGAGACATTTTACATAGCACTTGGCTTATTAATGGCTCTTACAGGAAATGTGATTCTAGAATATGGCAATGAGATAGCTTTAAAAGGAGACAAAACAATTCAAAATTTTCACGAAAGTGGAAGAGTTGCCATGAGATTCAAAGAAGATTGGTCAGATCTAGAGAAACAAACTTTCAATTATTGTAAAAATCTCATTAAATTAAGAAGAGTTCACCCCTCTCTTTCATCAGGGAGTTATGAACTTATTACTTCAGAAGAAAATTTACTAATTTTTAAAAAGAAAGCAGCATGTGATGAGATAAAAGTACTAATTTATACTGGAGAACAAGAGTATCAATTAGATAAAGAATATTTTGACCTAATTAGTGATACAAAAGTTTTGAAATTAAAAAAAGGCATTTATTACCTTCAATGAATTTAAAGTATATTTTTCAGCTCTATAAGCTTGGATATAGCGAGAACATCCTTTTCTTGGATTTGAAGAGATTCCTCATGATTTTTAAACCAGATGGCATCAATTCCACATTTTATTGCCGGTAGGATGTCATTTTCAAGATCATCACCAACGTAAATAATTTCATCTTTAGACTTTTTAGACATTAAAATGGCATAATTAAAAATCCTTTCATCGGGTTTCGGAAAACCGACATCTTCTGAACTAACTAAAATACTAAAATAGTCATATATTCCCGAACTTTTCATTTTAACAATTTGAGTTTCTCTAAAGCCGTTTGTCAAAATTCCCAATTCATATTTATCTTTTAAATACTCCAAAATTTCCACTGTCCCTTCGACGAGGAGTTTTTGATTCGATAAAATATTTAGGTAAGTATTATTCATCTCTTCTATCAAATCTTCCCTATGCTTTATCTTTAAAGCATTCAAAGAAATTTCAAAACGAAGAAGTTTTAATTCATGTTGACCTATTTCTTTTTTCCTATACATTTCCCATAACTTTTTATTGATCTTTTGGTAGGATTCTACAAACTTGTCCAAAGACGTTTCACGAAAAACGTGACCGTACTTTTGATAGACCAACTTCAATGCTTCTTGTGAATTACTTTCAAAATCCCAAAGGGTATGATCTAAATCAAAGTAGATCATCTTTACTTGGTTTTTCAAATATTTCACCTCTATTCTTCAACTAGATAAAATTACTGAAAAAAATCTCTTTTTTAATTATAACATTAAACCTTTTTTATTCAAAACTTATGAAATAACCATTATTTAATCTTTCTTTATTAAAAAGCTGACAAAGTTAATTCTATTTTTACTTTTTTTTGTTAGAATAATTTTGAATCGTAATTAGTGAAAGAACTAACAATTAAAATTTTAGTGTTTAAAAATATTTTATATTTTTTCATACTTCGTGAACTATTTCACAAAGGGGGTGAAGCCTAAATATTAAACTAATGTTCTAGTAAAACTATTCTTTTAGAAATTTCAATCTTTTGTTTTAAAAATGCCTTTAGACAGGAGGAAAAAGTATGACTAAAACAGTAGAGAAAGTCCTTGGTTTGTTAAGTTTTGCACTAATTCTCATCCTAGGGAACACGCTTTTAGCAACAGATATGCTTTTTTTTAGACTCTTGATAGGAGCGGGTTTTGGATACACCTTAGCTAGAGCTTATACAGGGTTTGCCGGAAGTGTCAATAGAGCTTATAGAACCGGATCTACTCAACTCATGCGCGCGATGATTTTCATGTTTTTTATAACCTCTTTGATGATCATGGGATTTTTGTTTAATTCAGATCCAACTAATTACAGCCTTTGGATAAATCCGATTAATTTTGGTTTACTGTTAGGAGCCTTCCTGTTTGGTTTTGGTATGTCCCTTTCTGTTTGTTGTGCTACAGGTGTACTTACCGACTTAACTATGGGATTTACAAGAGCTTTGATCACATTAATATTCTTTGGAATAGGTGTTTTTCTCGGATTTCCTATTCAAAGAACCGCTGGATGGGTTACCAATTCCTGGTTTACATCACCAACTGGAGCTAAGTTCAATGGAGGCGTTTTTTTGCCAGATTTATTTACATGGGACGGTTTTCAAGGTTATTTGGGGGCTATCTTATTGCTAGCACTATTTTCCTCAATAGTGATTTTTGCATCTTACCAATATGAAAAAAAGAGAAGGAATGAAAAAACTTATTTTGGAGTTCCTTCAGAAAAGGAACAAGAAAACAGGAAAAAATTGGATATTTCTAACTTCAAACTTTTTAGTCAGGAAACTTATAATCACATATTTGTGAAACCTTGGACTTTAACTGAAGGTGCAGTAATATTAAGTGTACTCTTTGTCCTATTGTTTGGAGTTACAAAGGCTGGTTGGGGAGCTTCTACTCCACATGGGGTGCTAATAGGCAAAATACTAATGGTTTTTGGTGTTTCTGGGGAAGCTCTCGCTGAGTTTACAAAAATGCCTGCTGCTACCTTTGCTACACCTTTTTTCCAAAATCCATCACTGGTTCAAAACTTTGGAATAGTAGTAGGAGCGCTAACTTATCTTCTATCAGCAGGTAAATTTGTTGAGTCTTTTAAATCAGAGCTCCGTGTAACTGGAAAAGAAGCCTTTTTATACGCGTTGGGCGGTATTTTGATGGGATTCGGAACTCGTTTTGCCAATGGTTGTAATGTTGGAGCATTATATAGCCCTATAGCCGAATTTTCACTATCTGGTTGGATATTTTTAGTTTTCATGGTTTTAGGTGCTGTTGTTAGCAATAGGATATTTTATAAGATCCCATCAAAAACTGAGTTTAAAGTAGATAAGAATTAACACAATAGTTGTGAACTATAAAAAAAGATGAATTTCATTGATGCAATGCGATTCAGACTTTTTTTGGTCAACTAAAGGAGGCCTTTAAAATGGGTAAACGAATACTTATAGTTGGAGGAGTTGCTGGAGGTGCCTCAGTAGCAGCAAGAGCAAGAAGGCTTGATGAATCTGCTGAAATAATAATGTTTGAAAAAGGACCTCATGTTTCTTTCTCCAATTGTGCCTTACCATTTCACTTAAGTGGTATGGTAGAAAATAGTGAAGATTTAGTTTTAATGACACCAGAACAATTTAAAAAACAGTATAACATCGAAGCAAGGGTTAACAATGAAGTTATAAAGATTATAAGAGATCAAAAGAAAGTCGTTGTTAGAAATACCCAAACGGGCGAAGAATACGAAGAGCATTATGACAAATTGGTTCTTTCTCCAGGGGCAAAACCAATTCTTCCAAAAAGTATTGAAGGAATAGACAGAGCAAATGTATTTACAGTCAGAAACGTAGTAGATATAGTTAGAATTAAAGACTATATTGAAAAAAATAACATAAAAGATGTTGCAGTAGTTGGAGGAGGTTATATTGGAATTGAAGTTGCGGAAAATCTTAAATTAGCTGGTTATAACGTTCATTTGATAGAAGCATTAGATCAAGTGATGCAACCTTTTGACTACGATATGGTCCAGATCTTACATAAAGAGTTATACGATAACGGCGTAAACCTTATTTTAAGCGATTCTGTAACTAAAATTTTTGACGATTGTGTAGAACTAAAATCAGGGAAAAAAGTAAATGCTAGAGCTGTTATAATGGCTGTAGGAGTATGCCCTGAAACCTCTTTGGCAAAAGAAGCCGGCTTAGAAATCGGTGAAACAGGCGGGATTAAAGTAGACCATAACTACAGAACAAATGATGATGATATCTATGCTGTTGGAGACGCCATAGAAACTTATTGTGCTTTATCGTGTAAACCCTTAAGATTACCTCTTGCTGGACCTGCCCAAAGGCAAGCAAGGGCTGCAGCAGATCACATTTATAATATACCTCACATAAACAAAGGTACGATTGGGTCATCGGTTGTGAAAGTTTTCAATTTAAATGCGGCTGCCACAGGGTTCAATGAAAAAAAAGCTAAAGCTAACGGTATTCCTTACGACTTTGTTTATATCATTCCTCAGGATAAAGTCGGCTTAATGCCGAATAGTTATCAGCTACATTTAAAGTTGATATACGAAGTTCCTACCGGAAGAATACTGGGAGCACAAGCGATTAGCAAAGGTGATGCTGTTAAACGAATCGATGTTATAGCCACACTAATTCGTATGAATGGGACATTAGAAGACTTAAAAGAATTAGAACTATGTTATGCACCTCTGTTTTCCACTGCCAAAGACCCAGTTAATCACGCTGCGCTAGTTGGTTTAAATCTGTTACATGGAAGATTCAGACAAGTTCCTGTATCTAAAGTTAGAGAACTTGTCGAAAATGGCGCTTTCATCATTGATTGTCGTGAAAGAGATGAATACGAAAAAGGTCATCTAAAAACCGCTGTTAACATACCGTTGAGTGAACTTAGGGAAAGACTGAATGAAATACCTAAAGATCGTCCAGTCTATATTCATTGTCGTTCTTCTCAAAGAAGTTATAATGCGGTTATGGCCCTTCAAGGAAGAGGTTTCAATAATGTCATTAATATTTCCGGTTCATTCTTGGGTATAAGTTATTATGAATATTATTTAGACCAAACCACTGGTAGAGAAAAGATAGTTACGGCCTATAATTTTGATTGATTTATGTTTAGACTAAAATTGTGATACAATTCATAGGCCATCAAGAAAATTGATGGCCTTTCATTTAAAATCTTTGTAAAAAGAGAAGGAATTGTTTGCATGAATAATAATGAATCAAACAAAAAAAACAATCATATTTTATTAACAGTATTCACTTGGTTAACGATATTTTTAGCCTGGTATATTGTTACAAAACTAGAAATATTTACTCCAACCCTGCTACCCTCACCTCAAAGAGTCTGGTCCGCTTTTTTAACTTTGATCAGAGATGGATACAACAATATTCCATTATGGGTGCATATAGGAACAAGTTTCAAAAGGTTATTCGTTTCCTTAGCTTTTGCTATATTATTTGCTTTACCTATAGGGCTTTTAAGTGGCTATTTTAAAAGAGTGGAAGCAATAATAGATTCTATCGTAGAATTTTATAGGCCCTTACCACCTTTAGCTTATTACACGATCCTTATTTTATGGTTTGGTATAGGAGATTTATCAAAAGAAGTTTTACTTTTTTTAGCCGCCTTTGCTCCCATATACATAGCTTGCGTTTCCGCTGTGAGAGGAATAAACCAAGATTATATATTGAGTGCAAGATCTTTGGGAGCAGATCAAACGAATGTGTTTTTTAAAATTGTTTTACCTGCATGTCTACCAGAAATATTTACCGGTATCAGAACTTCTTTTGGTGTTGCATACACAACTCTTGTTTCTTCTGAAATGGTTGCAGCTACCTCTGGTATTGGTTGGATGGTAATTGACGCCTCTAACTATTTAAAAAGCGATGTCATATTCGTTGGCATTTTTATAATGGGAATCAGTGGTGTTTTAATAGATTATGGATTACGATCTTTAGAAAGAAAATTAATTTTCTGGAAAGGTAAGGTTTAAAAACTGGTTTCTCCTCAGAGGAGGTGTTATGGCATATATGAAAAGTAGATTAATGAAATCTTTAATATTTTTGGTTTTAATTACATTGATAACTCTTATTTTTACAAGCTGTAATAAGGGTCAGCAAGATTTACCCAAAGAGATTAACATTGGAATTTTAAGGGTCCCGAATGATGAAACTATTGCTATCGAAGAAGGGATATTTGATAAATACTTTTCTGATAAAGGTATCAAATGTAATTTTATAGTTTTTGATTCTGGAGTAGAAGCCAATCAAGCTTTCGCCTCAGGAAGTATAGATTTTGCTACCATGGGGAACATAAATTCTATCATTGCTTTCGTTAGAGACCTTGATGTAGAGTTAATTTGGATACACGAAGTCTTGGGTGATATAGAGGCCCTGGTCGTTAGAGAGAACGATGAAATAAACAGTATAAACGATCTTATTGGTAAAAAGATAGCAACTCCTTTTGCTTCCACTAGTCATTATATTTTACTGAATATTCTCAAAGAGGCAGGAATAGAAGATAAAGTTCAACTGCTAGACATGAAAACAACCGAGATAGTTGCTGCCTGGTCAAGAGGAGATATAGATGCTGCTTATACTTGGCAACCTTCTTTAGGTGAACTTATAGCAAATGGTGGAAGAGTTTTGATTTCCAGTGAGGATATGTTAGAACAAGGCTATATTACAGCAAATGTGGCTTTAGTTAGCAAAAAGTTTTCAGAAAAGTACCCTGATTTAGTTGTATCTTTTATAGACTGTTTGGCTGAAGCAAACGACATATATTTAAATGATCCAGAACGTGCTGCTGAAATAGTTTCGAAAAATTTAGGAATATCTCCTGAAACTGCTTTAACCCAAATGCAAGGCTCAATTTGGCTTACAAGAGAAGAGATGATCAGTTCTATGTATATGGGAACAAGTGAAAAACCTGGTAATTTTGTAAGAGTCATGAAAGATACGTCAGATTTTTTAAAAACTCAGGGCTATATCGAAAGTTCGCCAAGTTTAGAAGAATTTATTGAATATATTAACCCTTATTACATTGAAAAATCCTTGGAAAAGGATGATGAAATATAGACAATCTTTATAAAGAAACTTTGATAAAAATTGAAAATTTGAGTGTCAATTACGAAACAAAAACCGGTGTGATAGAAGCTTTAAAAGACGTTAATTTAGAATTGAAAAAAAGCGAGTTTCTTTGTATTTTAGGACCCTCCGGTTGCGGAAAAAGTACATTGTTAAGAGTAATAGCAGGTTTCATCCCATTAACATCAGGGAAATGTTTGATGCATGAAAACCCCATAGAAGGGCCAGACTGGCATAGAGGAGTTGTATTTCAATCTCCTACTCTATATCCATGGTTAACTGTTAAAGGAAACATCGAGTTTGGGCCAAAAAGCAGGGGTGTCGCAAAAGACAAAATCGAAGAAATTTCAAAATTTTTTATTCAAGAAGTTGATCTTACCGGTTTTGAAGAAAAATATCCCTTCGAGCTTTCCGGAGGTATGAAACAGCGAGTAGCTCTTGCAAGAGTTTTAGCAAATTATCCTGAAGTTATCTTAATGGATGAACCTTTTGGATCCTTAGACGCATTTACTAGGAGCAACATGCAAAATTTGATTCGAAATATTTGGCAAGAAAATAATTGCAGTATATTTTTTATAACTCATGATGTAGACGAAGCTTTAATGCTCGGTACGAAAGTTTTAGTTATGTCTCCCAGGCCTGGAAAAATAATAAAGGAGTTCACCCTGGATTTTACTTACAAGTTGCTAACTCAAAAAGCAAAAGACATACTTCATACAGAAGAATATTTTAATACAAAAAGCGAAATTTTAGATTTAATAAATTTTCAAAGTGTAATATAAAAAGATTATTCTTTTTTTGCTCTTAAGTTTTTTGCCTCATGTAAGTATACAAAATTTTGGGTGCTGCTTTCACAAATAATCAGCACCCTTATTATTTTTTTTCGAGAATCATTAAAGGAAGCTTCTTCTAAACTCATAAAAGGGACGTTATTAAGATCTAATTTCTCACGTAGAATTGTAGCAGGATTGAGACTTTTGATGTCAGGGGTTACAGAGAATATCACTGATATTATACGTGATATATCGTTTTTATTCATTATTTCATTCCATAACTCTATAACATTTTCAGTTAATTCTATTGGATGATCTTCGTTTAAGGAAGTCGCTCCTCTTATTCCCACTATTTTATATTCAGAATCCATATTATCATATCCCCATTTATTATCACCAAAACACTTAATTATTTAGTTTTTTGTTCCAAACCTAATTCTCGCTTAACGAATACATGCTTATAAAACTCTAATTCATCACCTTTAGTGAAATCTTCGAAATTTTCAAATTGAATTCCACATTCTTTAGGTGCTTCAATAGATTTAACTTCATCTTTATAATGTTTCAAACTCTTAATTTTTACATCGGCAATCAAACCGCCATTCCTGTAAATTCTAACTCCGCCATCTCTTTGAACGTACCCTTCATTTACTTGAACACCAGCAATTTTCCCTACACCTTTTATCTTGAACTCTTCCTTAATTACACCATTTCCCGTGAGTTCTTCCTTTTGAATAGGCTCTAACATACCTTCTAAAGCTTTCTTGATATCATCAATCAAATCAAATATAATATTGTATCTTCTGACTTCTATTCCCTCAGCTTCTGCCATCTTTAATGCCTTTGAATCAGCTTTTACTCTAAAACCCAAAACAATCGCATCTGAAGCGGAAGCTAACATTATATCGCTTGTGCTTACTGGACCTATTCCAGCATGTATAATTTCAATATTTATTTCTGGATTTTCAAACTTTTGGATAGCATTCCTCAAAGCCTCTATTTCTCCATAAGTACTAGCTTTTAATAAAATATTTAATTTCTTTTTTTCTTCCTCTTCCATTTTTTGCATAATATCTTCAAGCTTTACGTGCCTTTTAGCTGGACCTTTACTTTTTTCTTCTTCTTTTTCTTTTATTTTTTCTGCTAGCCCTCTGGCTTCTTCTTTTGAATCAATAACGTATAAAATAGAATGTGTGTTTGGAACATCGTTAAACCCCAAAACTTGAACAGGGGTGGAAGGAACGGCTCTTATTAAACTTTCTCCTTTGTCATTTATCAATCTTCTGACTCTGCCATAAGTAGAACCCGAGATAAAGTCATCTCCAACTTTCAATATTCCGTCTTTAACAATAACCGTTCCCAAAGGGCCCATAGCTTTATCAACGCGACTTTCAATTATTACTGCTCTAGCTTTTCCATCGGGAATACATCTTATCTCCTGCATTTCAGATTCTAGGAGAATCATTTCCAACAATTCATCGATTCCTTCGCCTGTTTTTGCTGAAACAAGAACTGTTATTGTATCTCCTCCCCAATCTTCCGGAATAAGATTGAGTTTAGAAACCATCTGTTGTTTTGTTAATTCAACATTGGCATTAGGTTTATCAATTTTATTTATAGCCACTATTATAGGAACGTTGGCACTTTTTGCATGATTATAAGCTTCTATTGTTTGAGGCATTACACCATCATCTGCCGCAATGATAAGAACAACTATATCAGTTACTTGAGCTCCTCTGGCTCTCATTTCTGTAAATGCTTCGTGGCCAGGGGTATCAATAAAAGTAATCCTTTGGCCGTTGTACTCTATCTGGTAAGCACCTATAGATTGAGTAATACCGCCTTCTTCTTTATCAGCGACGTGGGTATTTCTAATTTTGTCTAACAAGGTTGTTTTCCCATGATCAACGTGTCCCATAATAGTGACAACCGGAGGGCGTGGAGCCAATTTGTCTTTCTCTTTTTCATAAATATCGTTCCATTTTTTGGCAAGGATGGCTTCTATATCTTGTTCTTTTCCTTCTTCTGTTTCCTTTTTTTCAATTTCGAAATTCAATATAACGTTATAGCTCATAGCAATATTTTCTGCCAGGTTTTTATCTAGTTTCTGGCCAGGTTTTAATACTATGCCTTTCATAAACATGTCTTTTATAATATCGTTTTGTTCTAATCCAATTTGTTTTGCTAAAATATCAAGCGTTAAATCGTGGGAAGGTAAAGTAACCTCTCTTAAAAGCTTTTCTTCAACAGGTTCTTCTTTTGGTTTTTCCGTGATTTTTACTTGTTCTGAAGATTTACTTTTCTCTTTTGAAGGTTCTTTTTGCTTTTTTACTTCTTTTTTAGTTTGCCTTTCTTCTTCAATAAGATCCTTGATAACTTGCACAGTTTCTTCTTCTATAGTGCTCATATGACTTTTGACAGAAATATTTAATTCCTTTTCTAAAAATTCCATTAATTCTTTAGAGTTCATTCCCAACTCCTTTGCAACTTCATATATTCGGGTCTTCGACACCTATAAACCACCTCCACTATTGGAACATTTTCAATATTCCTTCGACGATATTTTCATCTGTAATTCCTATGACACTTATATTTTGTTTACCAAGAGCCTTAGCTAATGTTGACTTTGAGCAATATAATTCTATATAAGGTACATCAAAAATTTGACAATGTTTTATTACGTCTAGTTTCACTCTTGAACCAACATCCTTTGGAATAAGTATTAATTTCTTTTTTTGAAATGAGCGTATATAATTCCTCAATCCTTGCTTACCATAAACAATCTTCTTCGCTTTAGCAGCAAAACCCATATAACTCAAAATCTTTTGTTCATTTAAGGAATTCCCATTCCCCATGCTTTATTCAAAATCCCCTTTTTCGTGATTCTTGATTTCTTTTTTATTATAACATTTTATTGCTGTCATTCAAAATATTTTTTCATTACATTTTAAGAAAACCCAAAATAAAAAGGATAAAAAATATCCGTATTTGTACTTTAAAAAGTATGGTAAAATAAAAATAAGAAAACTTTCACAATTTTTAGAGGAGGGATACTTGTGACAAAGTTAGTAAGAAAGAACTATCTCATGGCTCCAGGACCAACCCCTGTTCCAATTGATCTTTTATTGGAAGGTGCAAAGGATACCATCCATCATAGAACCCCACAATATTTAGAAATTCAAAGCACAGCCCTAGAAAATCTTAAATATCTCTTTCAAACAAAGAATAATGTATACACCTTAGCTGCTTCTGGAACAGGAGTAATGGAAGCTGCAGTTGCCAACCTTATTTCACCAGGTGATACGGCTATTGCTGTAAATGGAGGTAAATTTGGGGAAAGATGGTGCGAATTGTGTAAAGCTTACGATGCAAATTTAGTTGAAATCGATATCGAATGGGGAAAATATGTTCGAGTAGAACAAATAAAAAAAGAACTAGAAGAGCATCCAGAAACAAAAGCTGTTTTCACCACCATAAGCGAAACCTCTACAGGTGTTGTACATCCTATCAAAGAAATAGCCGAGATTGTAAAAGAAACCAATGCAGTTTTAGTTGTTGATGCTATTTCTGGAATGCTGGCTGAACCTTTAAAAATGGATGAGTGGAACATTGATGTTGTAGTAACTGGAGTTCAAAAGGGATTTATGATGCCTCCAGGAGTAGCCATGATAGCTTTAAGTGACAAAGCAATGAAAGTTGTAGAAAATTCTAACAACCGTAGATATTACTTTGATTTAAGAGCATATAAAAAAAGTTTTCCGGATTCTCCATATACTCCTCCTGTTAACCTTGTTTATCAGTTAGCAAAGGCAACCCAGACGCTAAAAGAGGAAACAATTGAAAACGTTTGGGAAAGACACAGAATCTTGGCAGAAGCAACAAGGGCTGCTATTAAAGCGATGAACTTAGAACTTTTTGCAGAAAGACCTGGAAATGTATTAACAGCAATAAAGGTACCTCAGAATATTAATGGTGAAGGTATAGTTAAATTCTTGAGAGATGAATGGGGAGTTACCTTTGCAGGAGGACAGTCCCAGCTAAAAGGAAAAATAATAAGAATTGCTCATCTTGGTTACATGTCAAAATTTGATGTTATTGTCGCTGTAAGTGCCTTAGAAATGGCTTTTAATAAATTTGGTTTCGAAGTTGAACTTGGAAAAGGTGTAAAAGCTGCCGAAGAAGTTTTCATGAAAGAGGGGGTTTAAATAACTATGAAAATTCATATAAACGACCCTTTGGATGAAAATGCCTTAAAAAAATTACAAAATGAATTACCTGATGTTGAAATTACTTCGGAACACCTCGAAAAAGATGTTCTCAAAGATAAAATTAAAGAAATTGACGTATTAATTGTAAGAAGTGCAACTAAGGTAACGAAAGAAATATTAGAACACGCAGATAAATTAAAGATTGTCGCAAGAGCGGGCATGGGATTAGATAATATAGATGTAGATACTGCTAAATCGAAAGGAATAACCGTCTTAAATACTCCTGGCCAGAATTCCTTATCCGTTGCAGAATTGGTTATAGGAATGGTTTTAGATATTTATCGACACATTACAAGAGGGACGATCGGTTTAAAAAATGAACAATGGGAGAAAAAACAACTAGAAGGATTGGAGTTGTCGCAAAAAACCTTTGGCATCATCGGTTTTGGCTATGTAGGAAAAAATTTGGCAAAATTACTAAAAGGTTTCCAGACCAATACTCTGGTGTATGATGTTTTTGAGATAAGTGCAGAAGAGCAAAAGAATTATAACGTTAGACAGGTATCTTTGGAGGAGTTACTCCAAAATTCTGACATTATTTCTTTACATATTCCAAAAAACGAAAAAACTTACCATTTTATAAGTGAACCCCAAATCAAAATGATGAAAGATGGTGCAGTAATAATTAATGCTGCAAGGGGGGGCGTCCTCGACGAGGATGCTGTGCTTAAATATTTGAAAAATGGCAAGCTCCTTGGAGTAGGATTGGATGTTTTCGAAGAAGAACCTCCAAAGGGTGATCTATACAAGGAACTTTTTGCTTTACAAAACGTTGTCGTAACACCCCATATAGGTGCTTCTACAAAAGAAGCGCAAGAACGAGTGGGAATAAATATAATAGACAGAGTGGTAGAAGAAGTTAAAAAACAGAACTGACGAAATGAAGTTATATTTTCTTAAATCAATTTTTAAATTTAATTGAGTAGATATATGGTATAATCAGATGGCTTTAATTAGCATATGTAACAGATAGCAAAGATTTTAAAAACTATTTGGAGGTGTAGCTATGAAGATAGTTATTGACAAAGAAGCTTGTATAGGAGACGCTATATGTGAAAGTTTATGCCCAGACGTATTCCAAATGGCTGATGATGGAAAAGCCGAAGTTATTGATGAACAAAGTGACGCACCATGCGTGCAAGATGCTATCGATGCCTGCCCAACTGAAGCTATAAGTATCGAAGAATAATACGGTAACAAAAATAGTTTTTAAATTAATCGGGGATTTCTCCCCGATTTTTTTATTTTTAATCAATTTGTAGTATAATCTGTTTAGCCCTTAGAATATTATAACTTTTTTAATTTTTAAAAAATGGGCAATGTTTTCTAGTGGAGGGGTAGAGATGGAAAATGCAAAGGTGTTTGTTATTACCTCTGGAAAAGGGGGAGTTGGTAAAACTACCATCACAGCTAATTTAGGGGCCACCTTAGCAAAAAAAGGTTACAATGTTTGCCTTATAGATGCAGATATTGGATTGAAAAATCTGGATTTGATTTTGGGGTTGGAAAACAGAATAGTTTACACTATAATGGATGTTGTAAGTGGTAACAAAACTGTTATGGAAGCACTCGTAAAACACAAACAATTAAAAAATCTCTCTCTACTGGCTTCTTCTCAAATTGCCAACAAAGATTTAATGTCCCCTCAAGATATGAGCGATATAGTCTCTAAACTCTCTAAACATTTTCATTACATTATTATAGATTCCCCAGCAGGAATAGAAAGAGGATTCCAAAACGCTGTTTCATCTGCACAACACGCTATCGTTGTTACTACACCAGACCTGACTGCCATAAGCGACGCAGATAGAGTCATAGGGTTGCTTGAAAATCAAGGTTATACCGACGATCGCATATCATTAATTGTGAATCGATTAAAATTGAGACTTGTTAAAAGAAACGAAATGCTTTCCGCTGATGATATTAAAGAAGCTCTAGCATTGAATTTAATCGGAATAATACCTGATAGTGAGGAAATTTTACTTTCTTCCAACGAAGGAACTCCAATATCGACAAACCAAGAAGCTAAACTTTATTCTGTTTTCAATAATATAAGCGATAGAATCTTAGGAAAAGATATACCTTTAGAAAAAGATTTGATAGATGTCGACCACGCCCCTCAAGGATTTATAGAATTCATCAAAAGAATATTCAGAAGAGGGTGAAAGTAAATGTGGCCTTTCAAAAGTAAAAAGACTAAAACTCGGGAAACCGCAATAAAAAGAATGAATTCTTTCTTAAGTACCTCAGACCGAAAAAATGGAGGAAAGAGCCAAATTAGATTTGAAAATGTCAAACAAGAAGATTTGGATTTCGTAATAAACTATATTAAAGATTATGCTGTTAAACATCTGTCAGTAAAAAAAGAAGATGTCAAAGTACATGTCTCCAAAGAAGACAACTCTATCACTATTGTTGCTAATATATTTTACCAGTAATAAATAAGGAGTTGAGGATTATGATATATACCTACTCTTTAAAAACCCATAATAGAGAAGAAATGATCGACATAACCAGCTATATTCAACAGAGTGCCGAAAATTCAAAAATAGAAGAAGGCATTTTGATAGTATATGTCCCCCATACAACTGCCGCCGTAACAATCAACGAAAACGCAGATCCATCTGTAAGAAAAGACATCACAGATTTTCTAAGAAATAAAATCCCTAAAAGCAAAGAATATGCACATCTTGAAGGCAATGCTGACTCGCATATAAAATCAACGCTCGTTGGACCAACATTGTCTTTAATTATTGAAAATGGAAAGCTTTTATTGGGGACATGGCAAGGAATTTATTTCTGTGAGTTCGATGGTCCAAGAAACAGAAATTTTATAGTAAAAATCATCGAAGGTTAAAGTTTAAAGTTAATAATCTTTTATTACAACAAAAATTGACTGGAAATATTCCGGTCAATTTTTTTTAATTTACGTCATTTGCAAAGCAAATGAGGGTTTGAACGTTGTTTCAAAAGCATTACGAAAAAAGATTTTGCACAAATCGGCAAAATAGTTGCATTGTGAACTACTTATCTCTAAAGAGGTAAGCTTCCTAATTCAGCGACCGTTGCGAAACATCCTAGAATGAATCTAAGGGTGCTCGACTTACACAGTCTCCAAAGGCTTTACTTTCCCCAGTCCCTGGGGTAGAGTCAGTTTATACAGTGACTAGCTGTTTCCTTATCTGCCGTAAGGCAGTGTTGCAAATGCCTGTTTTAATCCAAACTGCCTAATGTTAACGGCAGCATTTATATCTCTATCATGTTTAGTTCCACATTCAGGACATACCCATTCTCTATCAGAAAGTTTTAAACCTGCGTTCTTATACCCACATACACTACAAGTTTTAGACGAAGGTTCGAACGTTCCTATCTCGATTACTTTCTTACCTAGTCTTTCTGCTTTGTATTTTAGGAACGTCTTGAATTTGTACCATCCTAAATCTGAGATACTTTTAGCTAAGTGATGATTCTTTAACATGCCTCTTATGTTGAGAGTTTCTACAACAAAGACATCAGCTTGGTTCTCACTGATTTCTTTTGTTAGTTTATGTAGAAAATCCTCTCGTGTATTTTTTATTTTCTCATGTATTCTAGCAACTTCTAATTTTGCTTTGTCCCAATTCTTTGACCCTTTTTCTTTGCTTGAAAACTTTTTATATGCGTGTTTTAATTTCCTTTCGTACTTAGACAAAACTTTAGGAGCTGGATACTTTGTTCCATCGGATAATACAACAGAATCTTTCAATCCCATATCCATACCAATTGAGTTCTCATAGTCTATATATCTTTCGGGGTAAGAACCTTCGACTTCAAATGTTATAGATACAAAATACTTACCTGTTGAAGTTTTAATGAAAGTACAATTTTTTATCTTTGCATTTGGATCTATTTTTCTATGTACTCTTACTTTGATACCTTCTTTAAACTTTGGTACGAATAGAATACTGTATTTATCGTTATTTTCATTTTCATATAGTTGTATATGTTGAGGGACTCTAAAAGATTGTCTACTTGATTTCTTTTTAAATTTAGGATGCTTAGCTTGTTTCTTGAAGAAACGTTTAAACCCACTTTCTAAATCTTTTATAGACTGTTGTAATGATTGAGAGTTGACATCATTCAACCATCGATACTTCTCTGTCTTTTTAAGAACCGTAAGCACTTTAGCCCACATATAATAATTAGTATACGTTTTAGTATTCTTATATGCCTTGTTAGCAAACTCTAAGAATAGGTTGTAAACAAATCGAGTATGTCCAAAATGTTGGCTAAATTTCTCAATTTGTTCGTTAGTTGGATATATACGAAACTTGTATGTTTTAAGCATATTCAATCACCTTAATTCGATAATTGTATGATATAATACAATTGTATCACATATACATATAATTAACAACATTTTTTGATTCAAATTCGTTTTGTGTTTGAAGCTAGCTATCATCTCTCCAATAAATTGGAGAGTGTTCTCGTTGGATTTTCACAAAATAGTAGAAAAGGGGATAGCCCTAGTTCCTGAAGGTAGACGTATTTTCCCTAATCTCACTGTTTTAGAAAACCTCCGATTGGGTTCGTATTCTCGCAAAGACTCTGAAAAAATAAACGAAGATTTCGATTGGGTACTTACACTTTTCCCACGATTAAAGGAAAGACTCAAGCAACTTGGAGGCACACTATCTGGGGGAGAACAGCAAATGCTGGCGGTTGCAAGAGGGTTAATGTCAAGGCCAAAGGTTCTAATGCTTGATGAACCTTCTCTTGGACTAGCTCCAATTCTAGTTAAAGAGGTTTTAGAAACTATAGAAAAAATATGTGAAGAGGGAGTAACCATACTGCTTGTAGAACAAAACGCCGTTGGTGCATTAAAAATCGCTCATCATGGTTATGTTTTAGAAACAGGCAAAATTGTTCTCGAAGGACCTGCAAAAGATCTCTTAGAAAACGATGAAGTTAGGAAAACTTATCTAGGAGTGACGGTTTAAAACATTGAAACCACATCACACTTTCTTAAGCTTCTTCTAAGCTTCCATTAAGTGAACATTAAGCATATTGTTTTATTATTCTGATGTATCAAAAATAAAAAAACATTACTTAGTGGAGGTGTTGGTATGAAAAAAGTTTTTCTGTCTTTCTTTATAGGTATTCTTTTAGTCGGATCGTTATTTGCACAAGTAGGACCAGCTGGTGGGGCTCCAATGTCCCAGGTACAAAATCAGGATCCTCTCAACCAAATGGTTCAGGATCAAGAAAGATTACAAGAAAGGATATTCTTTCAAGATGTTTCACCAGTAACCATTACAGGAACTGTCAAAACCATAGTGGATAACGATGTATTTCTAACCTTGAGTGTTGAAGTAGAATCCGAAATTTACTCAGTAAGGGTGCCCAAGAATCTTTTGGATGATGTAAAAGCCGGTGAAAGTATTGAACTAACAGGATACAAGGTAGTAATAAACGACATCAAAAACTTTGTACCTTTAGAGATCAAATATCAAGATAGAACAGTGAATATGCAGAGATATATGGAAAATGTTCGATCTCAAAATTTCGAAGAAAGATATCAAGGAGATTTCCAACAAAATCAAGATTATCAAAGATATAGAGACTACCAAGATTACCAAGATTTCAAAAGATATCAACAGTACAAGAATTATCAAGACTACCAAGATTTTCAAAGATACCAAAACTACCAAAGATTCAATCAACAAAGATATCAAGATTGTCCCTATTACAACGACTAATTCAAAGTAAAAACGATGAAAAGAGGCCTAAAGGCCTCTTTTTTTATACAAAGAAATAATTAACTTTATAATATTTTTCAAAAATTGAAAAAAACTTCAATATTTGGCTTTAATCGTCTCTAATCATGAAATTTTTTTCATAATCGTCTATAATCACCTTTTTTAAAAAAAGAGAATTGTGATTCAATTAATAGTAGAAACATAATACTTGTGTTTTGGACAGCGGGACGAAGGGAGTATATAATTTATTTAAGAAGGGGAAAAAATGAGAATACAAAATCATCCCATACTAAGTTTCAATAGAGATAAACAAATAAAGTTCTATTACAATGGTAAAGAATTGATAGGTTACGAAGGAGAAACCATTGCGGCAGCATTGTACGCAAATGGTGTTTTTAAATTCAGTGAAAGTAAGAAATTACACAGACCAAGAGGAATTTTCTGCGCTATTGGACATTGTTCCTCCTGTTTGATGACAGTTGATGGAGTCCCAAACGTAAGAACGTGCATAACTCCTCTAAAAGATGGAATGAAAGTGGAATCCCAAAATATCGGAGTTGAGATAAATGAGTAAAATTGAAAACCTTGAATTATTGGTTGTAGGTGGAGGTCCTGCAGGACTTTCAGCTGCACTTGCTGCTGCTAATTACGGAATTAAAGTATCTTTAGCAGAAGAAAGAGAATTTTTAGGGGGACAACTAATAAAACAAACTCATAGATTTTTCGGTTCAGAAAAAGAATACGCAGGCACAAGGGGAATAGATATACTGAGAAAGTTGATCGACGAAGTTAATAAAAATAAAAACATACAAGTGTTATTATCTTCTCGAGTCTTGGGGATCTATGAGGATAACGTTGTAACTATATTAAACGATCATAAAATGAAAAAGTATTATCCTCAAAGTATTATTTTTGCAACGGGGGCATCCGAAAAATTTTTAGCTTTTGAGAATAACGACCTTCCTGGCATTTTTGGTGCTGGGGCAGTTCAGACTTTGATGAATGTTTATGGCGTACTACCAGCGACAAATGTCTTAATGATTGGTTCGGGAAATATTGGGTTGATAGTTTCTTACCAATTATTACAAGCTGGTGTAAAAGTAGCTGCAATAGTTGAAGCAGCGCCAAAAATAGGTGGATACTCTGTTCATGCATCAAAACTCAGAAGGTTGGGCGTACCTATTTTAACATCTCATACCATAAAAAAAGCAATCGGAAAAGAAAAAGTTGAAGGAGCGGTAATATGTGAACTTGACAACGATTGGAACGAAGTAAAAGATACCGAACAACTGATCAAATGTGATGCAATCTGTCTATCTGTTGGATTAACCCCATTGGTTGACCTCTTAAAACAAAGGAAAGTAAAAACCACTTATGTCTCAGAGTTGGGCGGCTACGTCCCCTTAAGAGATGAAAATATGGAAACCTCAATTAAAAATTTATTTGTTGCAGGGGATGTTTCAGGGATAGAAGAAGCAACAGCAGCAATGATCGAAGGTCAAATAGCCGGTTTATCCGTCGCCAAAAGAATCGGAAAAAACAGCAAAAAAGAAATTGAAAAAAGAATAGAAGAAGCTAAAAATGAATTAGAATTGCTAAGATCTGGACCTGTAGGCAAGAAAATTAGGAAAGGTTTATCTAAATTAGGTTTGAATCACGGGAAAAATTATAACGAAAATTTTTCAGAAGAAACACTCGACATTTCTTATTTGATGAAAACTGGAGTACCTTCAGAAGAAAATTTAAAAAACAAGCTACCATCAGAAGAAAAGGCATTTGACAAAGGACCTATAGCCATATCCGAGTGCTTTCAAAGATTCCCTTGTGATCCATGCGTAAAAAGCTGCCCTTTCAACGCCATATCTGAAAATGGTAACATCAACAACATTCCCTATGTTGACTTTGAAAAATGTACCGGATGTGGTATATGTGTTAGCAAATGCCCAGGACTGGCAATGTTTGTAGTTCATAAAAATTTCAGTGAAACAACTTCGGTTGTTATTATGCCTTACGAATTTCTTCCAAGACCCCATAAAGGAGAAATTGTCAAGGTACTTGATAGAGAGGGAAAATACTTATGTGATGGCAAAGTAATAAGAATATTGGATGGAAAATTTCAAGACAAAACAGCCGCAGTGAGTATAGAAATTCCAAAGAGATACTATTTACAAGCCAGGAATTTTAAAGTGGAGGAATGAAGTCATGGACGAAAACAAGGTAATAATTTGTAGATGTGAAGATGTAACTTTAAAAGAAATAAGGGATGCCATAAGAGAAGGATTCACCACCGTTGAAGAAATAAAGAGGGTGACAAGAAGCGGGATGGGACCTTGTCAAGGTAAAACCTGTGGCTTGTTGATCGCAAGGGAAATTTCACAGATGACTGGCAAGCCGATGGAAGAAATAGAATTACAAAACATCAGACCTCCCTACGGAGGAATAACCTTTGAAGAAGTAACCAAAGGAACCATAGCGGAAAATGATAAATAAACCCTAATATAATTAGCAGGTGAAAAATATGAAAAATAAAGCAAACGTTGTGATAATAGGAGGAGGGGTCGTAGGTTGTTCCATTGCCTATAACCTTACCAAAAAAGGGGTTAAAGATGTAGTAGTACTTGAAAAATCCTACCTTTCAAGTGGGGCAACTGGTAGATGCGGTGCAGGAGTTAGGCAACAATGGGGCACCAAACAAAACTGTCTTCTGGCAAGTGAAAGTATGCATATTTTTGAGCACTTTGAAGATGTCCTTCAAATAAAAAGAGACATAGAATTAAAGCAAAAAGGTTACTTGTTACTGGCATACTCTAACAAAGAATTAGAACAATTTAAAAAAAATATCGAAGTTCAACACAGTTTAAATATTCCTTCTATTCTTTTAACTCCTAAAGAAGCTAAAGAAATTGTTCCAGACTTAAACATAGAAAAATTGGTAGGAGCCGCCTACTGTGCTAAAGATGGGCATGCCAACCCTTTCCAAGTGACTTTGGGTTACGCTGAAGCTGCACAAAGATTAGGTGTGGAAATAAACAAATTTACCGAAGTCAAAGATATAATAACTAAGAACGACACAGTGTTAGGGGTACAAACAAACAAAGGTTTTATAGAATGTAAAAAGTTAGTTGTAGCAGCAGGAGGTTGGACACAAAATATAGTTAAAATGGCTGGAATAGATCTGCCAATTTACTCTGAAAGACATGAAATATTGGCAACAGAATCTGTTAAAAATATACTTGATCCCATGTTAATGTCTTTCTCTTACAATATTTACTGTCAACAAGAACCTAATGGAAGTTTCATTATGGGCTATGGACCAGAGAACGAGCCCCCTACTTACAACATGGAAAGTTCATGGGAATTTCTTGAAACTATGTCAAAAAAGGCAACGTGGTTGCTACCTCCTCTTAAAAATATTCGCATCATTAGGCAATGGGCTGGCTTATACAACATTTCACCAGATAGACAACCAATAGTATCAAAGATTAATCAGGTAGAAGGTCTCTATGTGGCTTGTGGATTCAGTGGACATGGTTTTATGCTTGCACCAGCCGTTGGGATTCTAATGGCAGATATACTTACAGGAGATAAATTAACTTACGATGTAATTTTAGATTTAGAAAGATTCAACAGGGGAGAAATCATTGAAGAACCCTCTGTCGTATAAAACTTAAAAAGGAGGAATCAACTTTGAACAACTCGATACCTATTTTCGAAATGCCTGAAAACGAGCCAATTTTAAACTATGAGCCAGGAAGTAAAGAAAAGAAAGAATTAAAGGAAAAACTTTCTGAACTCAAAAGTGAGAAAATCGAAATCCCTCTTATAATTGGTGGAAAAGAAGTAAGAACAGGTGATCTTGGGAAATGTGTTATGCCTCATGATCATAGACATGTATTGGCAGAATATCACAAAGCTAGCGAGAAAGAAGTTGCAATGGCAATAGAAAGTTCCTTAGAGGCAAAGAAAATATGGGATAAATTTTCATGGGCTGATAGACTATCCATTTTCAAAAAAGCAGCTGAACTGTTATCAACGAATTGGAGATCAACATTAAATGCAGCAACCATGCTCGGTCAAAGCAAAAATGTTTTTCAAGCAGAAATAGATTCAGCCTGCGAATTGATAGACTTTTTAAGATTCAACTCATACTATGCAACAAAGATATACATGGATCAACCAAAATCTATCAAAGGTGTATGGAATAGATTAGAGTATAGGCCTTTAGAAGGATTCGTTTTCGCAGTTACTCCATTTAATTTCGCTTCTATAGCAGGAAACCTACCCACGGCACCTGCTATCATGGGAAATACGGTTTTGTGGAAACCTGCTTCTTCAGCTGTATATTCTGCATACTTCTTTATGAAATTGCTACAAGAAGCCGGCTTACCCGATGGCGTAATAAATTTCATACCTGGTTCAGGGTCCAAAATTGGAAGTATAGTTTTTAAAGATCCTAACTTTACGGGATTACATTTCACTGGTTCAGCTCCAACATTTCAAAATATGTGGGAAACAATTGGGAAGAACATAAGAAATTACAAAACTTACCCAAGAATAGTAGGGGAAACAGGTGGAAAAGACTTTGTGATTGCACACGAAAGTAGTGAAATAGAAACACTGGCAACAGCGCTAATTAGGGGAGCCTTTGAATATCAAGGTCAAAAATGTTCGGCTGTCTCAAGAGCTTATATACCTAACAACATCTGGCCGAAGGTAAAAGAAAATTTGATCGAAAATTTGAAAGAAATTAAAATCGGCTCTCCAGAAAATTTCACCAACTTTATGAATGCTGTAATTGACAAAGAGGCTTTTGATAAGATAAAAAGTTACATAGATTTTGCAAAGGAAAGTAATGAAGCAGAAATAATCTATGATGGAAAGTGTGATGATTCTATTGGATATTTCATTGAGCCAACTGTAATATTAACTACTAATCCAAAGTTTAAAACTATGGAAGAAGAAATATTCGGCCCTGTTTTGAGTATTTACGTTTACGATGCAAAAGAATTTGACAGTGTATTGAAATTATGTGATGAAACTTCACCCTATGGTTTGACTGGAGCGATCTTCGCTCAAGATAGAAATGCTATTAAAAAGGCAGAAGAAGTACTCGTTAACGCTGCCGGAAACTTCTACATCAACGATAAACCTACAGGTGCTGTAGTAGCTCAACAACCGTTTGGTGGTTCAAGGGCTTCAGGAACAAACGACAAAGCTGGAAGCGTTATAAACCTTTTAAGATGGGTTTCCACCAGAGCAATTAAAGAAAATTTTGCTCCACCAAAAGATTTCAAATATCCATTCATGAAAGAAGAATGAAGACAGCCTCACGGCAGGTAAAGAAAATGTCCCCACCAGGGGACTTTTTTGTTGGAGCGGATAATGGGATTCGAACCCACGACCCCTTGCTTGGCAAGCAAGTGCTCTACCGCTGAGCTATATCCGCAATATTTGGCTGGTGCGCGAGGTGGGACTTGAACCCACACGGATTATAAATCCACAGGATTCTAAGTCCTGCGCGTCTGCCAGTTCCGCCACTCGCGCTAATAACTATAAAAAAATGGTGACCCGCCTGGGATTCGAACCCAGGACCCTTTGATTAAAAGTCAAATGCTCTACCAGCTGAGCTAGCGGGTCACTTAGTAGTTACATATATCAAAATTCTTTTTTGCAACCGTTGAATATTATAACCGCTCACAACACTTTTGTCAAGTACAAAGTTAAAACAACAAGTAAAATTGAGTTTAATATTCATAGCTTTTTTAATTCTTTTACAATTATCTCTCTTCTTTCAGAAAAACTTTAGACGAGACAAACAAGAGAAAAAGCCCTCCTACAAACAAAACCAAATTAATTATTAAAAATTCGTTTAAGTTAATCTGTTTGATATTTCCTGTGTACCTTATTACATCCACCACATACTTAACCGGTAAAATATTACTTACCCATCTGACAGAAGTGGGCAAAAATTCAACAGGGAAATATACCCCTGAAAAGAAAGTCATTACAACATAAAGGATAGAAGCAATTTCTATTGTTACCGAAGGTTCTTTGAACAACAATAAAAGCAATATCCCAAATCCCATCATTCCTATAGATGAAGTAAAAAACACTATAACAAGCAGTCCCCAGTTGAATGTCAAACTCAAATCAAATATTATTTTACCCAAAAAAACTATAATAAACATGGATATGAGATTCAAAAAAAGCTTAGTGGATGAAGCCGATAAAGTAAATTCTATCGGTTTCATTGGTGAGGCTTTAAATCTTTTAATTGTACCTAGTTTTCGATATCTTCCAAATACATTTATCATTGAAAACATTCCACCTGATAAAAGCGATAATCCTATAACCCCTGTCAAAATAAAATCCAAAGAATTTTCTTGACTTTCTCCTATGGGGGTTTCAACAAATTCCAAGTTTATATAATCTTCATTCATACCTATTAAATACTTTTTCAAAAAACTTTGCAATTTTAACTTTAAAAATATATTGCTCTGATTATTTATGTCTGTTTCTTTTTCGACAAAAGTTATTTGATTATTCTCAACCATAATTATTCCAATATCGATTTGATCACTTTCTAAAGCTTGACTTAAAGAGTTTTTGTCCTCAAAAATCAAAATTTCATAAGGAAGAGCTTCTACAATTCCCCCTTCAAAGTTACCAGCGATTCCCAATTTATATTCCACACTTTGGTCAGTTTCTGTACCAAAAATAAACCCGAAAAGCAACAGCAATAGTACAGGTAGAAGTAGGGTAAAGAACACTTCTATACCGTTTCTAAAGGTTTCTTTATAAAATATACTCATTAACGAAAACATGCGATTATTTTTCACGGTAAACCATCCCCTTATAACTCATCGAAAAGATTAAGATAGATGCCATCATCCAGATAACAGGAACAATTATATTAACGGGGACAAGAACATTACCAGTCATCAACTTTCTCAACCCATCTACTAAATAAGTAGCAGGGTTAAAATAAACGTACCATCTTATAAACCAAGGTGTATTAGTAACTTCAAAATAAAATCCGCTTAAAAAAATGGTCGCTTGATATATGACCTGAGAAATCGCTTCGGCGGATCCCATATTTTTATAGAATGAAGAAAGAAGAAGGCCAACACTCAGTATTACCAGGATTGAAAAACCACTGTAAGCTATAAACCCTGGTTTATATATATATGAACTAACATCAAAAAGGTAAGCCTCAATGTATAAAACTATCAAAGAAATTAACAGTAAAATGAGATGTGAAAGTAAAAAACTAAAAAAATATTCGTTCCCTTTTATAGGAGTAGAGTTTAGTTTTTTAAAAACCCCTTTTTCAACGTAATATGAAAAATCAAAAGGCATATTAAATACAGCTACTGTCAAAACAGACATCAAAATAATGGCAGGAAATAGGAAATCTCTGTATCTATAAGGTTCTGATTGTTTTATCCCTATAATCTCTTCATTAACAGTTAGTTTTACTTCTTCCCCTCTTGTATACATCATTATATTGATTTCATCTATAAATACTTCAAAAATGTCTTTTGCATACATAGAAGCACTATCGTTGGTATAATAAACTTTTATATCAGGAACCTCAGTGGTTTCGATAAAAAATTTCAGATTCAGCAAATTAAAGTTTTCAGGGAACACTACAAAAGCACTTATTTCAGAATTTTTTAAATTCTGAAGCCCTTTTTCAAAAGAATCATACTCTACTACTTGAAAAGGGATATCATTGGAATCCGATGGAGAAAAGACATCATCGAAGGTGGTTTTTATTACTCCCTGCAAAGGCTCTTCGTAATATATTCCAACCTTCAAATCCAAATTTTCCGAGGTGCCAATATTTTCAAAGATACCCACGAATAAAACGAAAAATAACGTAGGAAATATTATAGTCCAAAAAGGAACAGCAAATTCTCTTGAAGAATTAACAAAAAAGGCCTTTGTGAGATTTCTGATTTTTTTCATGCTATCTCACCTAATCCCTTAAGCTTTTCCCGGTTAAATGTAAAAAGACGTCCTCTAAATTAGGTTTCCTAACAACGATATTCGATATATCAAATTTCTGTATTTTTGCATCCTCAAATATTTTTACAAGAGCACCTTCTACATCTTTTGTTTCTATGGTATAAAAATTTTCGCTTTTGGTGACTTGAAAATTTGCATCTTTGAAAAGCTCTTCTTTTACCTCATCAAAATTCCCATTAGAGTTAATTTCAAAGGTGATTATGGAATCCATTTTCAATGAATGTATAAGCTCATTAAGTGTTCCTTGGGCTATTACCCTGCCTTGATCAAAAATGTAGATTCTATCAGCCAAAAATTCAGCTTCTTCCATATAATGGGTAGTTAGTATTATGGTCTTCCCGGAATTTCTTAAGTCTTCTATTTTTTCCCATGTACTTCTTCTTGCTTGAGGATCTAACCCTGTAGTTGGCTCATCAAGAAACAACAACACAGGATCGTTAATTACCGCTGTAGCTAACGCTAATCTTTGTAATTGTCCACCTGAAAGTTTCGATACCCTACTATTCTTTTTTTCTTCAAGATTAAAATCCTTCATAATCTTATTTACATCAAGACTGTTTTTGTATAATCCCGAGAACGCCTTAAGGGTTTCCAAAACTTTTAAATTTGGGAAAAAATTAGTATCTTGTAATTGAATGCCTATTCTTTCCTTAATATTAGAATCTACGTTTTCTATCTTTTTCCCGAAATAGTAAATTTCTCCAGCATCTTTCTTTCTTAATCCTTCTATTATTTCAAGTGTTGTTGTTTTTCCAGCACCATTTGGCCCTAAAATAGCAACGATCTCTCCTTTTTTTACATCAAAAGAAACATCGTCAACCGCTTTTACACTCTTATAATACTTCTTCAAATTCTTCACTTCAATAATACTCTCCATCATGAACATCCCCCCTATAATATCCAAAACCTAAGCCTCTTCTAAAACGTTTCTAAGCCATTTTTTACTTCTATATCTGAAAAAAAGAATTATTGATTTTA
This sequence comes from Petrotoga sp. Shatin.DS.tank11.9.2.9.3, assembly GCF_003665005.1. Taxonomy (NCBI): domain Bacteria; kingdom Thermotogati; phylum Thermotogota; class Thermotogae; order Petrotogales; family Petrotogaceae; genus Petrotoga; species Petrotoga sp. Shatin.DS.tank11.9.2.9.3. Next base: position 274,924 of record NZ_JGVT01000005.1, on the reverse strand, counting down.
TAATCTCTTCCATCATCGTTAAAAAATAAACGGTGGAAAAACTCAAATCTAATAACAATCCTCCTACCGCGGCTAGAGGAACACCTATAAGCCATAACGTAGAGGCTTCAACCAAAAAAGAGAATCTTGTGTCTCCTCCGGCTCTTAAAAATCCCACAACGTTCATACCGTTGAAGATCTTTACCGGTAGAAACGCCATTGAAATAACTATTGTGACTTTTACCATATTTTTAACTTCTTCTGAAACATCGAATACATCAACTACTAAAAATGTAGTTACTATCCCTACAATAGCAGCTATTACACTTATTAATTCTGCTAATTTTAAGGCTTTTTTAGAAGTTTCAAAGGCTTCATCAAATTTAGATACTCCCAATATATTTCCAATAATTACAGATGCGGCGTTTGCTATAGAAAAAGTCACAGAAACTGCAAGCCCTTCAATAGTTGACATAACTCTTTGAGCAGCTATGACATCAGTTCCCATATGGGCATAAACAACGGTATACATAGTGAACCCTAATGACCAAGCAAATTCATTTGCCAAAGTAGGTAAGGCGTAATGAAAGAAGTTTTTCACAAATTTTGAATTCAATTCTGCAACATGTTTAAAATATGCTCTCCCGGGGAGCTTTCCAACGTAAACTATAAAAACTGTTGCAGTACATCCTATTGCCCTAGCAATCAAAGTCCCTATTGCAGCACCTTTTATACCTAAAACAGGGAAACCAAGCTTACCAAAGATTAGCAAATAATTTAGAACGATGTTTGTAGATAATTCTATAATAGTTATTATCAAAGGCAAATGAGCTTTTCCTATGCTTCTCAGCATAAAAGAAAAAACCATTGTAATGGCAAATAATGGATAACTAAAAGCAATTACCTTTAAATAAGGAATTCCCGCTTTTATAACCTCAATATCTGGACTAAAAAATCTCAAAACTAATTCTGGAGTAAAATAGCTCAATAAAAAGAAGGGAATAGAGAAGAGCAGGGAGGACAAGATAGTTAACGCAACGGAACGGGATAAACCATCCTCATCTTTTTTCCCCCAATACTGGGCAAAGAAAATACCTCCTCCAGAAACTAATCCAAACAATATCAAGTTGTATAAGAAGAAAAACTGATTTGAAAGCCCAACTGAAGCTATGGCAACCTCTCCCAAAAGGCCAATCATTAAGGTATCAACAAAATTAACACTTGTAAAGATAACTTGCTGAAGGGCTATCGGGAAAGCTATTCTAATTATTCTTTTGTAGATATCCATTGGAACCCCCACAATACATTTTGTAAAACGAAGAATATATACACAAAGGAAATTCTATCATAACTGTCATGGCTTTTATTCTAAAAAATATGAAAATAATTGTTAAGAATCACTCGAAAGAAAAACTGTGAATTTACTAGAGTAAAATTGGACAATATCAAATACTAGAAAGAAATAAGTCTACTCAAAAAGAGTTTTCTCAGAGCAGACTTAGTATACAACTTCTTTATTATATACTTTTAAATAATCTTTTCACCACAAATCTTTAGCACTTGTAGAAATAGCATGGATACCATTCTTAAAGAGTTCCAGAACTTCCTCTTCTTTACTGATTAATCCTCCAGCTATCAAACATACTTTTGTTCCTATATTTTCTAAAAAATATGGTGCTGCTATCGCTGGTAATATTTCAAAGGCATCAGGTTGAGAAGTTTTTTCCAGAAAATTTACAACAGATTTTAAAGAATTAGAATCTATCAAAAACACCCTTTGAACTGCCATTAAATTTTCTTGCATAGCTGTTTTTATAGCGTTATTTTTTGTAGATATTATTCCATCACATAATTGTTTACGAGCTAAATACTCAATACCTTTTTTATCAGAAGCGATACCTTCTAGTAAATCGATATTGATAAATAACTTTTTATTAAATTGCTTTACAATGGGCATAACATCTTCTAAAATTAATATAGATCCCGTAAGCAAAAAGATGATAGGGGATTCAGTTTTTAAAGCATCATCTAAGTCTTCTAAATTTCTTACGGCAGGAATTATCGTATTTTTTTTGATTAAATTACATAAACTATTCATTTTATCTCCTATCAAGATACTTTTTTGTATCTTATTTTTTTCTATTCACACTTCTAGTAGCTATTATATCACTACCTGTGTCCAATATATTTTGTATAACAACATCCCCTCTTTTGATAGGTGCTTTTACCTTTGTTTCTTTTAATATTTTCATTATGTCATTTATAAGTCTTAATGGAACGGGTTTATCAGACCTAACCGAAGCCATCGGGATTTCTCCATCTTCTACTTTTACGCTTGTTACCACAACTCTTAAAGGATCGGTGATTTCTTGCTTTACAAATTCTAATCCTCTTTTGCATCTGTTCCCTTTAACTTCTACAATTTCTATTTCATCCGCGTCTGCATAAATAACGTTTATTTTACATCCCAAAGGACATTGTGTACACACTATTTTCTTCTTTTTGTATTCAACCGAGTTCATGTGCACTCACCTCTATTTCTTTCAGATTTTTATCATTAAATGGCTTTATGGAAATTTCGATCATTTCAGAAGGTCTGGCTTCTTCTTCCACCAACTTAATTCCAAGAGGTTCTACTCTAACTTCTGCTCTTTTGAAAGTTTTTGAAACTCTAAGGTACAACTTTGTCCTTTCGTTGGGATCTATATACATTGGGTGCAATATATTTATATTTTTACCTTTTTTAACCTTTACCTTTTGTTCAGGAAAGTATTGTTTTTGTGCATAAAGAGCAGCATATTTACCGGCTTTTTCCCCTTCTCTTGAAACATAATCCACTAAATCAAACACAACTGTACAGTTCCCGGCTGCAAAGATCCAATCTTCAGAGGTTTGATTTGTATTAGATGTGATAAATCCAGGACCAGTTTCAACAAATTTTACAGGATCAGTTAAAGGTATAAGGCCAACGGATGTTATGAGGGCATCCACGTTAAATACTTTTTCCGTGTTTGGAATGATTTGTCTATTTTCATCCACTTGAGATACGTAAACTTTACCTAATCTCTTATTTCCCTCTACCCTTGTGACGGTATGAGAAAGATACAATGGAATATTATAATCTCTGAGACATTGTTGAACGTTCCTTTCCAACCCACCTGGGTATGGCAAAATTTCTACAACACCTTTAACTTCTATTCCCTCTAAATGAAGCCTGCGAGCCATTATCAATCCAATATCTCCAGAACCGACTATCAAGGCGCTATTAGCTGGCTTGAGGTTTTGAAGGTTGATGTATTTTTGAGCTACTCCCGCGGTAAAAATACCAGCAACCCTATCTCCAGGAACCGCAAGTGAATTAAAATGTCTTTCTCTTGCACCAGTTGCCATAACTAAAGCCTTTGTTTTTATCTGGTGTATTCCTTTATGATTAACAAAAGTCAATTGTTTATCTTTACTTACATCCAACACAAAAGCGCTGTTTAATACTTTTACATTCGTATGCTCTAATTCTTCTTGAAGAGTTTCTTTGAATTCTGGACCGGTTAAATCCTTTCTATAGTAATGTATCCCAAAACCATTGTGAATACATTGATTCAAAACTCCACCGTTTTCTTCTTCCCTCTCAATAAGAATCACGTTTGCACCATTTTTATCTGCAGCTTTAGCAGCGGCCATTCCTCCTCCACCACCACCTAATATAACAACATCCGCTTCGTATTTCATATCGCTCTCACCTCGGAATTTATTATCCACGAACCTTTTTCATTTTGGAGTACTTCTTCTGGTTTTAGCCCTGCCTCTTCTGAGATTACTTTCAATATCTTTGGTGTACAAAAACTTCCTTGACATTCTCCAAAGGAAGCTCTTGTGGCAAATTTAACATCATCTAGAGTTCTTGCTCCGTTTCTTACAGCCTGTTTAACCTCTTTTTTTGTTACTTTGTTACAATAACAGATCATTTCTCCTGCATCGGGATCTTCTTGAATAACTCTTTCCCAATAGTCGAAATCCTCTTCCACTAAATGTGGAACTTTTTCAATGTGAGTGACGTAATTTTCCCTTTTTTGTAAATTTATACGCAACTTTTCTTGAATAAGATATTCAACAACGTACTTTGCAATAGCAGGTGCAGCGGTTAATCCGGGGGATCTTATACCAGAAACATGTATAACATTCCCTCCACCTACATCGATATGAAAATCTTTTTCCTTTGTTTCAGGTCTTAGACCGGCAAATGTTTTCACCACATTCCTTGAAAAATCTAAAGTTGGGACCAATCTCAAAGTTTTCTCTTTAACTTCTAAAAGTCCTTCTTGAGTCGTGGAAAGTTCTTGTTTCGATTTCACACCATGAGCAGTAGGCCCAGCTAAGTAACCCCCATCCACAGTTGGGACCAACAAACAACCTTTTGTCAATTTGGAGGGAGTTGGGAAAATGACGGAATTCGCGTATTTTATATCCTTACCTAAAAGATAATACTCACCTTTCACAGGGAAAATGTAAGGTACCTCATCACCGAATAATTTTGCTACTTCATCCGCAAACAATCCAGCGACATTAATAACTAAATCGGCTATATAACTACTTCCATCTTCAAAGAACAATTCAAACTTGTTATCTTTCTTTTTCACTTCCACAAGTCTCTTATTTTTTAAAACTTTTCCTCCGTTAATCTCTACCGATCTTGCAGCCTGCATGGCTACTTCCCATGGTTCAGTTACACCGGCTATAGGGCAATAAAAGGATTTTAATGCATCTTTATTTAAATTTGGCTCCATTTCTAATAAATCCGTCTTATCTAAAATTTCATATTCTTTGACCCTGTTTTTAATTGCCCTCTCTTCCAACTCATCGATTGCTTTTAACTCATCTTCGTTTAATGCAACAACATGTGATCCAACTCTTTTTACATCCACAGAAAGTTCCTGCGTTATCTCATCGTATAGTTTATTACCCTTATAACACAGTTCTGACCTTAAACTTCCAGGAGTATCGTCATACCCCCCGTGAATTATTCCAGAATTTCCTTTTGTGACACCTGTTCCTATTCCGTTTCTTGCCTCAAATATGAAGACATCTTCTATATATTTGTTAATTTCTCTTGCGATTAAACTTCCTACTATTCCAGAACCTATAACCGCTATCAACTTTTACCAACCTCCTGATATTATAAAAAAAACCATACCCTTTACGAAATAATTTCGCTTTAGGATATGGTTTTCTCTTATTCTCCACCATTTTATTATTAACTTTTATTTCACCACACATTCTAACATACTTAAATTAAGTGAAAGTTAACAGACTTACAATTATTTGATTATTTTTCTTCAATCCAATTTTTTGCTCTTTCAACGGCTCTTTTCCAACCAGCGTACAATCTTTCCCTTTCATCCTCATCCATTTGAGGAGTAAAAAGGGCATCCCGTTTCCATTTTCTTAATAATTCCTCCTGACCATTCCAATATCCTACTGCCAAACCCGCCAAATATGCTGCACCTAACGCTGTCGTCTCATTAACTACGGGCCTTTCAACCTCTACACCAAGAATATCAGATTGAAATTGCAAAAGGAAATTATTTAATGCAGCACCACCATCTACTCGGAGAGTTTTAAGTTTTATACCCGAATCGGCCTCCATAGCTTCAAGAACATCTCTTGTTTGATATGCTATAGATTCCAAAGTAGCTCTAATAATGTGTGCTTTTGAAGATCCTCTTGTTAAGCCAACGATTGTACCCCTTGCATACATATCCCAATAAGGCGCTCCAAGCCCTGCAAATGCCGGCACAAAATAAACACCACCATTATCTTTGACTTTAGTTGCATAATATTCAGTATCTGCAGCACTATCAACTATCTTTAACTCATCTCTAAGCCATTGAACAGCAGCACCTGTAACGAAAATAGATCCTTCCAAGGCATAGTTAACCTTCCCATCAATTCCGTAAGCTATTGTAGTTAATAAACCATGTTTAGATTCAATAGGATCTTCCCCAGTGTTCATTAACATGAAACAACCGGTGCCATATGTGTTTTTTACCATACCTTTTTCATAGCAAACCTGACCAAACGTAGCAGCTTGCTGATCTCCTGCTATCCCAGCAATGGGTACTTCTGCGCCGAATACATCTACATCGGTATTACCATATATTTGACTCGAAGGTTTTACCTCTGGTAAAAGAGAAAAAGGTATATTTAACTCTTTAAGAAGATCTTCATCCCATTTAAGATCGAAAATATTGTATATCATTGTTCTGGATGCATTGGTATAATCAGTAACGTGAACTTTTCCATTAGTTAGCTTCCAGATTAACCACGTATCTATAGTTCCAAATCTAAGTTTTCCAGCTTCTGCTTTTTCTCTGGCTCCTTCAATATTATCCAAAATCCATTTAATTTTAGTTCCAGAAAAGTAAGCATCTACCATAAGACCTGTCTTATGCTTAATAGCTTCTTCTAAACCTTTTTCTTTCAAATTATCACAAATTTTTGAAGTCCTTCTATCTTGCCAAACGATTGCATTGTGAACAGGTTTCCCCGTTTCTGCATCCCAAATAACGGTTGTCTCCCTTTGATTAGTTATACCAATCGCACTGATCTGACTACGTTTAATATTCCCTCGAGCCATAGCATCTGCTATAACTCCCATTGTAGTTGCCCAAATTTCATTGGGATCATGCTCTACCCATCCGGGTTTAGGATAATACTGCATAAATTCTTGCTGTGCTAAACTAACAACATTCCCATCGTGATCAAAAATTATAGCCCGAGAACTTGTAGTCCCTTGATCGATTGATAAAATATACTTTTCCATTACAATCCTCCTCGTAAAATATGCACGTTTCATATTTCATTTTTTTTCTACCCACTCTTTTTGGAAGAGAATCTTTTTTATTTAATATTTCTTTTCAAGACTATAATTTCTAACTTATCAGAAGCATCTTCAGCCCTGTCTGCTATATCTCCTATCTGTAGAAAAAGATCTTTTAACTGCAACTTTTCGGATAATTCAAGGTTATTTATTTCAAATAATCTTCGTATTAAATCCTTCTCTAAAATATCTTCTTCATGTTCATGTAATTCAACTTTTTGAATATAATCACCACTTTTTTCTATATTTTCGAATACGTTTTCTATTGACTTTTTCAAAGACTTATAAGTTTTCTTTACTAATCGACTTTGTTCTAAAAAATCTGCTTTAAAATCCTTAGGTATTTTTGGTTTTTGAAAAGCTAAGATTTCTGAAACGGTTTGTGTTTTATTCATAACCTTATCAACCGATTCTATTAATTCTAAAAGCTCTCCTCTGAAATTTGGCAAAAAGGCTCCTTGATACATTTCACTTTCAGTTTTTCTTCTTAATGTGTCAGCTTCGCTTTCTATATTAGCTATTTGTTTTGATAATTCTACAGATTTTTCAATATCGTTAGTTACGTACAATTCTATTAATTCTGTAAATAAGTTTAAACCTTCTTCGACTTTTTCTAAATGTTTAGAAAAAAGTTTTATTACTTTTTCTTCCTTTTTTCCAAAAAAAAGCTTCATCGTGCACCTCCGCGTATAACTTCGCAATTTACTGTCTTCGGATTTTACCTAACGATGGTCCTCCTCACTTCCGATTAGTGGTTAACCGCACCACTTAGATCGATACGAATTTTCATCTCTTAATTGTTATGTATGTTAAGTACATTCAGAAATGTAGGAGACATATTGGACTCAACCTTTTTAAGATAATAATTGAATTAGAAATAATACTGTAAGTGAAATAAGTCCAGAAATCATAGGTGTTCCTATCCAACCAAATATTACTTTCATTATCGTATTAGTATCAAAAGTTCTAGTACCTGTTGCTAATCCAACACCTATAATGGCACCTATTGTAGCTTGTGCGGCACTGACAGGGATACCAATTAAAGAGTAGACCCACAAGGTAACTCCTGCCCCCAAAATCGATATGGATGATGAAAAATGATCTAATTCAACAATTCCTTTCCCTACGGTATATAAAACCTTTTTGTTTGTAGATAAAATTCCAACCGCTATTGCTGAACCACCTATAATAAGTAAAAGGCTAGGAGTAAATAAAACGTTTGCAAATACTCCAGTAACGTTTGCAACGTTGTTAGCCCCTAATGAATAGGCACTATAACAAATGGCGATCCATGTTAGTATTTTTAAAAACCTATCTTGGGCTGTAACCCCTAAAAATTTTCTAAATATTAGGGCCAAAAGTCTATATAATATAAAAGCAAAGAGCAAGGCACCAATAGGAGTAAATATCCACGAAACGAAAATTCTTGTTAAAATGGATGAGTTGAAATCTCCTTTTAGAATACTTACACCAATCAGAGCTCCTACAACAGCTTGAGTAGCAGATGCGGGAAGCCCAATCAAACTCATGAACATCATGGTTAAAAAAGCACAAAATAAAGCTAATGACAGTAGTTCAATATTTAAATTTGTCAAAGTCCCCAAGGTATTTAATCCATTTCTACCTCCAACAACAGAACCAACAAAAACAAGAATTGCAGATATTGTAATAGCTTTTTTGTATGGAACCAATCCAGAAGCCACAGCTGGTCCAAATACATTGGAAGAATTGTTGGAGCCTAAGGACCATCCTAACAAAATAGCCGGGATCAAGTAAAATAATATCATATTAAAAATATTCCCCCATTTTAGGAAGATTTTAAAAAATTAAAGCCCATTTTCACCATATTGGCAATCATAGGCTTTTCTCAAAAGATCGCCTTAAATTTGTGATAGCTTACTTTACTCTTTAAGCCCACTACTAACCAAGCTTTTTACGAACAAATCTTGAAGTAGAAAAAATATAATAAGGGTAGGTAAAGCAGCTAACAGTGTCCCTGCCATTATTACACCCCAATTGTTACTGGACTCTCCTGAGATCATCATCTTCACACCAACCTGTACCGTCCTCATGTTGTCTTGCATGGTAACTATCAAAGGCCAAAGATACATATTCCATGCATAAACAAAATTAATAATAGTCGCTCCAGCGATCATTGGTCCAGATAAGGGTATAAGCACCTTGAAAAAATATTGCATAGCTGAGGCACCATCTATTTTTGCTGCATCCTCTAAAGAGCGAGGGATTGTCATAAAATGTTGCCTAAATAGAAAGGTGTTGGTGGCAGACGCGGTAAAAGGTATTATCAATGCCCAGTAAGTGTTAACCCAACCAAGATTTGACATCAGCATAAACAAAGGTAAAATCATTACAGTTTCAGCAGGCAAAAATAAAGTTACAAATAGGGTTGAAAATAGTATATTCTTTCCTTTAAATCGAAAAGAAGAAAAGGCATAAGCAGCCAATGTTCCTGTTATTAACTTTCCTAATGTTGTAAATGAAGCCACAAGCAATGAATTAAACAACATTCTGCCCATTGGAACGAGGTCCATCGCCGCTATGTAATTTTTAAAATTGATACTCGAAGGAAAAAACTTAGGTGGATAAGAAAAAACCTCCGTTGGTTCCATAAAACTCATGGAAATTGCCAGTATAAAAGGTAAAAACATGAAAAATGATACAATTATTAACCCTAATTCCACAAAAATATAATTCGCTTTTTCTCTGGTAGATTTCCTCATTATTGCTTGACTCCCTTCATTGATAATGAACCCTTTTCTCACCGAATCTGAAATAAAGAAAGGTGATAAATGACATAATAATAAATAGAACAACACTTTCTGCAGCTGCTAAACTTGTTTTTTGGAAAAAGAACGCGTCTTGATATAGTTTGTAAATTAAGGTTGTGGTGCTTCCTAAAGGGCCTCCTCTTGTCATAATGTCAATGATCCCAAAAGATTGAAACATTCCATTGGTAATATTCATGATAACTAAGTAAAATGTAATGGGAGAAAGCATAGGAAATTTTATTTTCCACATCCTTTGCCACACGTTCGCTCCATCAATAACAGAACTCTCTATTATTGTTTCCGATATAGACTGTAACCCCGCAAGATAGAATATAATCGAAAAAGGCAGCATCTTCCAAACACTAGCGACTATAATTGAAATTAAGGCATATGGCACTTGATTTAACCAATTAATATTTTTCCCAATGATTTGTGACAAAAAATAATTAACATGCCCTGCTACTGGGTTCAACATAAAGGTCCACAATGCTCCCCCGATTGTAAAGGAAATAACATAAGGAACAAAAATTAAAGTTCTATAAATTTTTACCCCAAAGACCTTATTATCTAGTAATTGTGCAATAAAGTAACCTAAAATAACGACTATTATTACCGTTGTAACTATATATATAAATGTAACCTTTAAAGCATCCCAATATGCCTCATTTTCAAAAAGCTTAATGTAGTTGTCTAAACCTGCATATATTCTCTTATTGCCAAATGGTGATATTTTGTAAAAACTCATTAGAAAGGAGTTAATTGCTGGCCAATATATAAAAAGGGCAATAATTATTAGTGTAGGTGCAAGCAAAAGATAAGGTGTGTATTTTCCCCACTTCATATTTTATTTCCTCCTAAAATCCAAGGAAGAAAAAGTCTTCCTTGGATTAATAACATTTGAAATTATAGAATTATCTTAGAGATGTGATTGATAGATTACTGATAGAATTCGTTATATTCTTGGATTAATTCTGTCACTTGGTTTTCAGCCCAACTCAATGCCTCTTCAGGTGTCATTTGCCCATCAACCATTCTCTCATATGCTATTTCTATAGTCTCTCGGGTTTCAGGGAATACTCCAATAATCGCTCCAGCTGAGTTGAAATCTCTTTTAGCTAACAATAGTTGTAACAACGAAGTGAAGTAATTTGGGTTCTCGGCATAAAACTCTTCATAGTGCAACCTTTGAATGGCATCTTTTCTTACTGGGAAATACCCTGTACCTTGGTGCCATCTTATTTGTTGATCTTCACGATTGACAAACTTCATAAATTCCCAGGCAGCTTTTGTTTCTTCATCTGGGTGTCCGGCTATCAACCATAAGCTTGCTCCACCAATAACTGGACCTCCACTGACACTTATATCCGGAACAGGCAAAAAGGCTGTACCTAACTCGTAGCCATTACTTTCTAATGCTTCTTGAAAAAGCTTTACATCAGATGTGGAAAAGAAATTCATAGCAGCTTTACCCGAAAAGAAATTCTGTCTAGCCGCACTCCAATCTTCCCTAGCTGTGTTAAGAATTAAACCTTCTTTGTTCAATTGATCAAACAGTTCAAATATTTTTAAACCTGCTTCACTATTGAAAACAGCCTCTGTTGCTCTGGCGGTTCTTCCGTTATCGTTGTTAACAAGTGGTGCATCAGCGGCAGCCATAAGTTGTTCAATTATCCATGAATGGGTGGGCCAAGTTAATCCGTATTGAACAGTAGTTCCATTTGAGTCTTTCTTTGTTAAAATTCTGGAGTATTCTAACAGTTCTTCGTAGGTTTGAGGAGGTCTATTTGGGTCTAAGCCTGCCTCTTCAAAGAGTGTTTTGTTGTAATACAACAAAGCGGTAGATGAATTGAAAGGCATAGAGTACAACTTTCCATCAACTTTGTAGTAATTTAATATTGGTTCCAACAAAACACCTACATCATAAGAATCGTCTTGATCAAGTAAATCTTGCACAGGAACGATAACTCCGCTGTCTATCATCAGTCTTGTACCTATTTCGTAAATCTGTACTATGTGAGGTGCATTCCCGGATTGTACCCCTGCAATAAGCTTATTCAAAGTCTCAGGATAACTTCCTGAATATTGCACATTTACTTTTATATCCGGATAAGCCTCTTCAAAATCACTCACAATATCTTCAATCAAAGCTATCCTGTCTCCGCTCATCGCATGCCAAAACTCTATGGTTACAGGGAAAGACAAAACGCTTAACAAAGAAACCATAAATAAAAACATAACCGTCCTTTTCACAAAACTCACCTCCAATAAATTTTTGCTTTTTAAAGGGAGAAACCAGAATTTAGTATTAATTCACCTCCTTTTAACAAGATAGAAAACGACAAACTAATTTCAATATCCCTTATTTTCACTTAACCATTACCTTATTATAAAACAAAAAACCTTAACAAATATCTTTATACTGCTCAGAGCCAATACTCACTCCGCAATATATCAATACTTACTAAGGTTTTCTCTTCTTCTCCACCTTATCGCTTTTATTAACTTTAAGTCTTAAGCCTAGTTCCACTGTTTCATTATTTTACAAATTGTGGGGTTTAGAAACTTTTGAATTAATTATATATTAATGTTTTTATATTGTCAAGGTCAATTATAACCATATACAACCAATCACAGTCATTTATCATCGATTAGAGGCTTTTATTTAGTAAATACTTAGTTTTCCTTATTTTATAAAAAATGGCTACAACCATTTGCATTAAATCAATTCTTTTTTCAATTCAGTTACTTCTTTTTCTAATTCCTCTTTTATTGTTTTATCCGTCCTTTTTGCCTCTAGATATTCTCTTAATTTTTCATGTCTTTTAGAATTTATTGGATAGAATCAGTTTATACAGTGACCAGCTGTTTACTTATCTGCTGTAAGGCTATGTTGCGAATGCCTACTTTATCCCAAGCTCCCTAATATTAACAGTAGCATTTCTATCTGGTTTAGCCTCATCTTCTATCTGACGGAAATCCGTATTTCGGACATACCCATCAAGCGTTAAAGGGGCAAGCCCCTTAAGATCCCGAAGTTCAAAATCAAAATTATTTAAAAACATTATTTGCACAATAACGCAAATTCGGAGAGTTTTAAACCTTTTAAAGGTGACAGAGAGCCGTGTTACAAAAAATTATTTTAATGATTCCTTTAGCTCTTTTGCAAGATTCTTAGCCACCATTTTTGATATGTGATAAATTTCTATTCCAATAATTTGGTTGTGTACGTCATATTCTACTCTTACATTATCTGATACTTCTTCGGAATCTATTGCAGCCCCTTTTTTAAGCGATATATAAAGTATATCAGAATCTTCATCAAACCATACTTTTATATTCTCACCCATCTAATATTCTCCTTTTTGCTTATTTCTTTCTCGATGTTTCTACATGGATAGGTAGTTACTATTTTTATTCCTTCTTTTTCTTCAGTGAACACTACAATCAGATTAGTTTGGATATCTTTTATTTTTACCTTAGATATTGCGATTAAAGTCTTTTCTTTTAAATCATAAAACAAATATTCATGATTGTTTAGTACTTCTTCCAATGTTTCTAAATTAATTTGGCGTTCTATAATTTTTTGTGAAGCATGCTTTGTGAGAATTAATTTCATATTATTCTCCTAATTGATTTTTATGACTCAAGAATGTAGAATGCAAACAAATCTTATTAAATTAGGCGAAAACATTGATCCTTTCAGCTATGTGTTTTCTCAACGAGAGTATTTTCTACTTCAATAATTCTTTTAATTCTACTAAATGATACCATATTATTTAATCCTTTGATCATATTTCATTTTTTCCATCGCCTACTTTTTGGAAGAGAATCTTATTTTTGTATTTTCTATCTGGTTAAGTATATCTTCTATAATTTCCTTACTTTTTCCATCTTTTTTAATGTCATTTCTCATGTAGAGTTATCTCCTTGTCTTACTTTAAATCAATTCTTTTTTCAATTCAGTTATTTCTTTTTCTAATTCCTCTTTTATTGTTTTATTTGCTCTTTTCGCTTCTAGATATTCTCTTAATTTTTCATGCCTTTTTGGATTTAAAGGATATCTAACTGCTGCAATTATTCCTAAAACCAATAAAATTATTGGGACGAAAGAAATTATAAATCTCAATGCAAACAAAAAACTCTCAGGCTGAGGCTGCTCTACACCGTCTATTGGGTTAACAAATCCTGCTAATCCTAATGAAAAGGTAACTCCTGCGACAGCTAAGCCAGATGCCACTTTCCTAACAAACGTCATCAGGCCACTCAAAGTACCCTCTTCTCTTTTACCAAATTTTAACTCAGCAACATCGGTTACATCACCAAATATAGTATAAGGCATAACTGCGACTGCCGAAACCCCTGCACCCATTATTGCAGCCATTAAAATTACCTGGAACATCGTTACATCAGGGGAAAATGTGAAAAGAATAAATCCCGCAACACACCAAACTAAAGCACCTAAAATATAAGAGATATTTTTGGATGTCTTTTTAGCAACAAAGGCATAAAATGGGATAAAAATAATTTCAGTTATGAAAAGAGCACCTAAAGCTATGGGAAGTAAACCTTCATTTCCAATATAATATTTAGTATAATAAGCAAAAATGGTTGAAACTACATCTATCGATAAGTAGGCTAGAAGATACATAGCAATAAGGAGTCGAAAGCTTTTAATTTTAAAAGGTTCAAAAAACATATTGAAAAAGTTGAAAGTACTTTTCTCTTTTGAAAACTCTTCTCTTTCCTTGGTGAACATAAAAACACCTATCCATGGAGTTGAAAAGATTAAACCAAACGTTATTGCCATCACTATATAACCTGTTCTGATATCAGAAAAAGCATTCACAATTAACATTGGAAGCACTGCGCAAACCAAACCCGCCCCTATCGAAAAGGCAAGCCTATATGAATTTAAAGAAGTCCTTTCATTGTAATCTAACGTTAATTCGGCTCCTAAGGCAGTATAAGGAGTCATAACCATAGTAAATACGGTTGTAAAAGCTATATATGCCATTAGTGCGTAAATGAATTTCCCCAATTGATTAGGAAAACTTGCTGGATACCAAAGAATGAAAAAAGATATAAAGACCAAAAAGGTTCCTGCCAACAAGTAAGGCCTTCTTCTGCCGAACCTTGTTCTTGTATTATCGGTAATGAACCCCATCAAAGGATCTGTAACAGCATCCCAAATCTTACCAATTAAAAGAATGGGAGCAATATACTGCATCTTCAGACCAATCACATCGGTAAGGAAGATAGCGTAGAAAAAATTGATTATATTGAAAGCACCACCACCAAAAATATCCCCCGACGCGTAGAACAACTTAGTTTTCAAAGGTAGTTTTTCACTATTCATTTTTTCCATCTCCTTTATGAAAGTAATAAGAAAATAAATTTTAACCCTTAATTACCCAATTTAAATAAGTTCTTTATCTCCTGGTTAGACAACTCAGTTATCCAGCTTTCTCCTGTTTTTATGATATTTTCAGATAACTCTTTCTTTTTTTCCAGCATCTCATTTATTTTCTCTTCAAAGGTTTCTAAGGTGATGAATCTGTGAACTATCACGTCTTTTGTTTGACCAATCCTGAAAGTTCTATCTGTTGCCTGACTTTCCACTGCCGGGTTCCACCAAAGGTCGTAATGTATAACGTGGTTTGCAGCTGTTAAATTTAATCCCGTACCCCCAGCTTTTAAAGATAGGATCATAATTGGGTATCTATGCTTTGTTTGAAAGTCGTTTATCATTTCATCTCTCTTTTTCCTGTTGAGCCCTCCATGGAAAAATAGAGGTTCTATCTTAATGTTGTCTGTTAGTATCTTTGTTAATATATCTCCCATCTCTTTGTATTGAGTGAAAAGTACCGCTTTTTCGTTGTTGTCTACAATATTTTGAAGTAGGTCCAATAATTTCTCTGTTTTACCAGAATCATCCGGTAAAGGAGTCCCTTTTTTAGTGTAGTTAACAGGATGATTGCAGATCTGTTTGAGTGATGTCAACATTTTAAATATTAATCCTTTTCTTTGGATGCCATCAGCTTCCATCTTTTCCAACTCTTCTTCTACGTGTTCAACAACCTCTTTGTAAAGCGCAATTTGTGAAGGTTTTAAGTATACATATTCATCGTATGTGAACTTTTCCGGAAGGTCTTTTATGATATTTTTATCAGTTTTAATTCTTCTTATCAAAAATGGATTTATCAAACTTTGTAATCTTTTGGTTGCCATTGTATCCCCATATTTTTCAATAGGTTTTGCGAAGGTTTCTACAAAACGATTTTTTCCACCCAAATATCCAGACATAAGGAAATCGTATAAGCTCCATAATTCAGTTAATCTGTTTTCTACGGGAGTCCCTGTCATTGCGATCCTCTTTGGAGCGCGGAGGGCTTTTACCGCTTTGGTTTGTTGCGCATCCGAATTTTTTATGTTTTGCGCTT
Source organism: Petrotoga sp. Shatin.DS.tank11.9.2.9.3 (assembly GCF_003665005.1). NCBI lineage: Bacteria > Thermotogati > Thermotogota > Thermotogae > Petrotogales > Petrotogaceae > Petrotoga > Petrotoga sp. Shatin.DS.tank11.9.2.9.3. The sequence continues at coordinate 258,842 of NZ_JGVT01000005.1, read as the reverse complement.
CGTCTATAACAACCATTGAAAATTCTTTTTTCGTTAGAAATTCAACCTCGTTTCTCACTACACTGTAAGTTGTTATAATTACATCTGAATTATCCTCAAACTTTCTATCGCTTCCATGGTAAATACTTACATTCAAAGTAGGTGCAAATTTTTTACACTCCTTGTACCAATTTCCAACAAGTGTCGTTGGGCATATCACTAAAACCGGATTTTCTAAGGCTTTTTCTTCTTTCATTTTGAGAATTACTGATATAACTTGGACCGTCTTACCCAACCCCATATCATCCGCTATACAAACGTTGAAACCTTTTTCTAAGTTCGTGTACAACCATCTGAATCCAGTTTTCTGATAATGCCTTAACTCCGCATTAAGATTTTTTGGCAACCTTACTGGAGAAACTTTTCTCAATTCTTCTAAAAACTTTTGAAGGTTGTTATCCAATATCACGGGAAGACCGTTCATCTCTTGCGAAAGTATAACTTTCAACGTTTCAAAGTCTGAGGTTAAATTTATATTCTTGACCTTTTCCATAATAGACTCAAACTCGTTGGCACCCAAAAACACGTAATTTTCTTTTATCTTAACTATTCCTTTTGATTTTTTTGCCAACTTTTCGAACTCTTCGAGTGAAATTTCTGAATCTCCTATCAGTACAGTATAATTGAACCGTATGAGCTTGGACAGAGATAAAAAAGATACGTGGCTGTCTGTAGAATTTGCTTTTAGGACGAGTTTTGGTCTTGAAACCTTTTGGAGACCTTTTGGTGCTAGTATTTCAACGTTCAGAAGTTTCAATATGGGCATCGCATTTATCATTATTTCAGATAATTGTTCCGTATTGACCATTATTTTAGAACTTTTTTTCTTTAAAAACTCACCAAAAAATTCCGCGTATTTTGCAATAGTTACTATCTCTTTCAAGACTTCTGACTTTCCATCTTCTTGGCTTTCAAAGAAAGTTTTTATATCTTGGTAAGTATCAAAAGGCTCATCTTTTCTGTAGATATCGAGTGATAGGTTGAAAAACAACTCTCCCATATCCTCTATACTAATAACCAATTGATACTTGCTTTGCCTCAAAAGTAAAGGTTCAAGATAGTTCTTTATACTTTCGTAGGTTCTTTTTTCTTCAAACTTTTGGGCGGTGTATACCTTGGATTCAAAGAACACATCGGTTATTTTATTTTTCAATTCTGTTTTGTAATACTTTTTTATAAGATATTTGATGTACTGGGATACAAGGTATTCAACGATTTTTTCCCTTTTCATGTATTGACCTTTTTCGTTGATTACCAGATCCACGGGAACGATAGAACTCAAATAATTAACGTAGTCCCTCACATAATCGTTAAAGTAAACAGGTGAGTAATCGATAACGAAATCTTCTTCATTTATCTTTTGTGGAGTGGGGATAAATGCCTTCATATCCATAAGCCTGTATACGAAAGAAACCAATCTTTTTAAAAATAGTGATGCTTCACTGTCCTCATCACTTGTTACGAGGGGTATCGATCCAAATAAATCAAATAAATCTTCGTAATGCACCGTAAAATAGTCCTTTTCTTTTTTACATTCTAATTTTTCTAACGGTTCACCTTCTAAAATTATATATGGAGTAATGGGAGAATAAATAAATTTTATCTCTGTCTCCTTGAAATATGGGTTAAACTCTTCATCTACCCTTCCATCTTCTTCGTTTATTGCTTTCGATAACTGATTGTACATCCTCAACAGAAGGTTTTTAAAGTTTTTTCCATCGTAAAAATAAGCCTCATCAGGTAGTAGGTTTATAACCTTTTCTATCTCATACTTTTCATACGAGGGATCTGGTTGTTCCATCGGTTTGGAAGGTTCTTCCTTTTTATCTGTAAAGATAGAATCAGAAGTTTTTTCTGTCTCTTTAGCGATTTCTATCAAATCTTTCTTTTTCATGCCGTGCATTTCGAATATCAAAAAAGGATCTTTGTCTATCTCATCGGCTATAATATAGTAAACGGCTGCCAAATGTTTACAAGGATTTGCCCAATCGGGACATGTACAATGTGCGTTTATCTCATTCCAACTTTTTGGGAACAACTTTATTCCCATATTTTTGGTGATATCTAAAAGTTCTTCTGGAAGGTTTCCACCAATTAACATCGCAGAAAGGTCCAACCTTTCACTTAGAATTTTTTTGATTTTTTCTTTCTCTTCTTCCGTAAATGAAGGTAAAGCGATTTTTTCTCTGTACGGATTTGGTCTCGTACCTTGAACCCTTGCTGATATTACAGAGTTTTTTTGAATTTTAATCTCCAAAACCGCCCCTTTTTTTGCGTAACTTCTACCGCGGGGCAACCTGTTAGTGTCCCTGTCAATATTTTCTAAGGCCTCTACCCATTTTTTGCCCCACCAACTTTTTCCAAAAATGTATTTTCCTCCCATTTTTCTTTTTTCTGCCTTCCTTCGTAATTACTTTTTAAGAAGGGATTTTGGAGAGCAATCTCCAAAATCCCTTAGTTTAGATTATGATAAATAATATTTAGGATTAGTTGGGATAAAATTAAACTTCTCAGGTGCATTTTTATGCACCAAAAGTCTGATTGGCTTTCCATGGAAATCGCATTCTACCAAATTATGAGAAGAATCGTAGATATGACTTTCTACAGCCTGAACTTCGAATCCTTCGTCTTTAATGGTTATTTCTTCTGGTCTAAAGCATAACTTGTAACTACCATCCTCTTTATCCACTTTTAATTTATTTAATACGTTTCCACCTTTGATTTCAACGTCTATTGTGTTCAATCCTAATCTGGAAGTAAGTTCCATAACTTTTAAGTTTGATGGGTTCTTGTAAATATCGAAGGTTTCCCCAAATTGCAAAAGTTCTCCATCATCCAGTATAGCAAGATAATCACTAACCGACAAAGCATCTTCAGGATCACTGAAAACCGCAATCGTTGTTTTACCTAATTCTTTTATAAACCTTTTGAGCAAAGCTCTCATTTCTACGTGAAGCTTTCTATCCAACTGACTTAGTGGTTCATCAAGGAGCAACAATCTACAATCGTGTAATTTCTCTCTCCCAAAGGCGATTAACTGCTTCATACCTTCAGGCAATTCATCGGGCTTTATTTCTAAATAATTCGGCAAACCATCTAACTCTTCTGCCGCTTTTATCGCTATCTCATACACTTCTTTTTTCTTTTTCCCACCAATGTACAAAGGAAAACCCAAATTCAATTTCGTATCTAAATGAGGAAAAATAGCGTAGTTTTGAAAGACAAAACCGACTTTCCTGTCTCTTGGGGAATACTTCTCTATCCTCTCGTCTCCAAAGATAATTGCTCCAGATTCAGTTCTATTCAAACCTGCAAGGGTTCTTAATAGCACCGTCTTACCCGAACCTGAAGGTCCTAAAATAGCTAAAACTTCTCCTATTGGTAATTCAAAAGAGATATTTTTTAGCCTGAATTCACCAACTTGGGAATTTAGATTTTCTACCTTTAAAGAAAGATCATTGGTTACTTCGACCATTTTTTCACCTCCTTTGCCAGATAATAGAGCAAAGATTGAGGTTACTTTTTCACTGAAATTATACCATATTTAATTTAGGATTAATTATAATATTTATGATTTTAGAAATTTTAATTTTAAAAAGGTAAAAGTGCTAAGCCATCTTTTCCGTTCTGGAAGCGAAATGCAATATAACCCAGTTTGACAAATTGCCGTTTATAACTTGACTTTTGCATCAGACTACAATACAATATCAATAATGAGTGTGATTTTTCAAATATAGTTTTTTGGAGGAAAACATGGAAAACGACAGTTTTAAAAGTGGCTTTGTTGCCTTGGCAGGAAAACCTAACGTTGGAAAATCAACATTGATAAACGCTTTTTTGGGTCAAAAAGTGGTTATCGTTTCTGACAAACCGCAAACCACAAGAAATAGAGTAAACTGCATATTAACGGAAGACCATTATCAAATAGTCTTTGTCGACACCCCGGGTATTCACAAACCGATAAGAAAAATTGGGGAATACATGGTCAATATTGCTATAAACGCATTGAAAGGTGTTGACCTGATACTTTTTATAATCGATGCAAAGGATGGTTTAAGAAATTCCGATTTAAGAGTTGCTGAAATAGTTGATAAATCAAAAATTCCTACCATTCTTCTTGTCAACAAAGTTGACCTAGTAAAAGACAAAGAAAAGATTAACCTGATGACTGAAAAAATACAAAGTTTGTGTTCGAATATACTTAAAACCATTGAAATTTCGGCCTTAACCGGTAAAAATCTTTTTGAATTAAAACAAAGTATTATAGATTTATTACCCGAAGGCCCTCAATACTACCCAGAAGATATGATCACTGATAAACCGTCAAGGTTCATAATTTCTGAATTAATTCGGGAAAAAATCTTTCATTTAACAAAGGAAGAAATCCCTCATTCAAGCGGTGTAGTTATAGAAGAATTGAAAGAAAGAGAAAACGGCGTTTTGTACGTAAGAGCAGAAATTTATGTTGAAAAGAAAAGTCAAAAACCTATTATAATAGGTAAAAACGGAAGTATGATTAAAAAGATCGGTCAATTGGCAAGACAAGACATTGAAGAACTTTTTGAAAGAAAAGTTTACCTCGATCTTTACGTAAAAGTCCGTGACAAATGGAGAGACGACAAAAATATTTTAAATAACATTATGGAATACAAAATAGAAGAAATAAAAGATTGAAAATAGACTGCTGTGTGCAACTCAATCAATTCTAAAAGCCTTGTCAGCTTCTATAATCTCCTTCGCTACATCAACTAACTTTTTGTTGGAATTTCTACTCTTTTTTTGCAAAAATTTCATAGATTCTTCTTCGTTCAATCGTAATCTTTCCATTATGATTCCTTTGGCTTTTTCTATTAACTTTCTTGATTCCAAAGTTTCTTTTGTTACTTCTAATTCATTTTTTAAATTTTTGATATCCTCAAATCTAGAAAGAGCGATTTCAATTTCAGCCTTCAAATCTGATTCGTCTATGGGCTTTATTAAGTACCCCAAGACTCCTAGATTTTTTGCTTTATCGATCAATTCTTCATCATCGTAGCCGCTTACAATCAATGTGGGAATAAAAACCTTCTCATTTATCCTTCTTAATGCCTCTAAACCATCCATAACAGGGAGATTGATATCGGCTATAATCATATCCGGCTTTTTTTCTAAAGCCAATTTGACTAACTCTTTACCGTTTGTAGCCTCTCCTACTACTTTACACCCTAGATTTTCTAAGTTACTTTTTAAGCCCATTAAAATTATATATTCATCCTCGGCGACCAATACTTTCAAATCCTTCATAGTTTAACCCCCAACATCTTCAAATTTTCTCCATTTCTTCAACAGAAATATTCTTACTAATCTGTTTTAACGGGATTTCAATTCGTACTTTGGCACCGTTAGCACTTTCCATCTCTATTTCCCCATTTAGTTGTTTGGTAATTATAGAATATACGATCGATAAACCAAGCCCGTGGGTTTTTTTTATATCAAAATTTTGCGGGAATCCTACTCCATTATCTGAAATCACTAGTTTTATTGATTCATTCTCAAATTTTGAAATAATAGTAATCTCACCATTTTCTTTACCAACAAAAGCATACTTTAGACTGTTAGTAACTAACTCGTTCACCACCAAAGCTATAGCGGAGGCCTTGCTATATGAAACAAAAATATCGTCCAATTCAAAGTTAAATTTTATCTCTTCTCTTGTACTGTTCATGAATTTGACTATCTTTATTATCATGTCTTTGAGATTGATAATACTTCTACTCAATTTATCTTTCGACAACAATTCATGCACAGCAGCGATGCTTTTTATCTTTGACATTAAATCATCGAGTATCTCTGTTACATCTTTCCTGGGATCTTTTTTGATGGACATTTTATACAAAGACATCAAACTAATTATGGACTGGAGATTATTCTTGATTCGATGATGACTCTCTTGTAACAATACAGAACTTCCAACTAACCTTGTATCATGAATTGCTAGGGCAGCTTGATGAGCTATAGTTTCTAAATACTTTATCTCTTCTTCTGAATAAATATATATTTCTTTGTAATATATGTGGATTATACCACTCAACCTTGATCTTATGTACAAAGGAACACATATAAAACTACATATATCTTTGTTTATTTTAAAGAATTTTTCGAATCCTCTATCTCTTTTTGAAAAATAATAAACTTTTTCATCACCGATTAAATTTAAGATTTCTGATTCATTCGGCTCAACTTCCACTTCTTTATTTCGTTTGTAGAAAACCTTGTCTATTATTGCGTTTGTGTCCTCATCCATCAGAGATATTCCACACGCATCTGCCTTCATAGCCTTTGCAGCATTTTTCGCAAGTAGATTCATAAGATCATCTAACTCATATTCTGAGGTTAAATATTCTGCTGCTTCAAAGACCGATTCAATTAGTTGACTTTCTTCAGGATTTACATTGTTGTCATCAGAGTTAAATCCCATAATTTTGTTTATCAATTTTTTAGGATTATTTTTTACTTCTTGAGAGTCCAGAATTTCGGTGATCTCACCTTCATTCAATATTGCTATCTTATCAGCGATTCTCAAAGCATCTTCCCATTGTTTAGTTATGTAGATTACACTTTTACCTTCTTTTTTGTGAGTTCTTATCATATTGTGAAGGTTCATCAGAGAACTTAAAGAAATATTCTCCGCTGGTTCGTATAAAATTACAACATCTGGATTAACAGAAAACGCTCTTACAAAAGCCAAATTTTTCTTTTCTTCTAGTGTAAGATCCCCTACTTTTACATATGGTGATAAGTTCAAATTATACTTTTTTAAGATTTCCTCCACTACGCTTTGGATTCTCCTTTTAGAATAAAAAATATATTGTTTCTTATTATAAGAAGTATCTAAAAACAAATTTTCTGAAACAGAGAGATTCCCTAATAATTTAGGTTTTTGATTAATAATTTCTATCTTATTTTTCTTTAGATCATATAGATTGAAAGAGATAAGCTGCCCAATATGAAATAATTTCCCCTCTGCAGGTAACTTACCAATCAAGCCATTGATAATGGCATTCTTACCTGAGCCTTCTTGACCAAGAATAGCTATAACTTCCCCCTTTTGTACTTCTAAGGAGAAATTTTTTAAAAGTTCAACGTCTTGATCTTTTACACGAAAATTCTGAATTTCAAACAGACTTGACATAACAATTACCTCTAAAATCAAAAAAATCTTTATCAATTAATTTTACCAAATTTATATAAATTAAGAAAATCTAAGATTTTTTAACTTAATCAAGAATAAATGACTTAGAACAACTCTAATCGGATTTAATCGCCCCTAATCGATGTTGACATAAAAATGAAAATATGATTAAATTCTTTTAGAATGTCACCCTCAAGGGTGGGGTGATAATAATTAAATAAAAAATTTAATAATATGAGGTCATGAATGCCTTAGTATATTGAGAGATATACTAAGGCATTTTTTAGTTTGATAGGTACCTATAGTCACTTTGTAACAACAAAATTTACAGGAGGTGTTTTTATGAAACGTTTTTTGGTAGTTTTGGTATTGTTAGTTAGTTTATTTGCATTCTCTGAAACCTTTTTACTCTCACCAAAGTCTATGAACAACCCTTATTGGTTCGCAGTAGAAAACGGTATGAAAGATGCAGCAAAATCCTTAGGAGTTGAAGCAATATTTGATGCTCCTATAGAAGCTGATGCAGCGGAACAAGCCCAAAAGATACAAACTTATATTATTCGTGGTGTGGACGGCATTGGGATATCTCCCAATGATCCAGAAGCTGTTAAATTTGTTATTCAACAAGCTTTGAACAGAGATATTCCAGTAGTAACTTTTGATTCTGATTCACCAGATAGTGGTAGATATGTATATTTGGGAACTAACAATTACAATGCAGGATACCCTGCTGGAGAACTTATGGGACAACTAATCGACCAATACAAACCTGATAAAACTACTTTGAATTTTGCTATTTTAACAGGTGGGTTGGCAGCAGTCAATTTGAACGAAAGAATTGCTGGATTTAAAGATGCCATGGAAGAATACTCACAAAAAACAGGAAAAGAAATAGTTTATGTTTCAGATCCTTTCCCTTGTAATGACGATACTGCTGTAGCTGTTCAAGTTTTAACAGATGTAACCAGACGTTATCCAAATTTAGATGGTTGGTTCTCTTCTGGAGGATGGCATTTGTTTGCTCCTGTGGACACAGTTGTTAAAGCCTTAGGAGGAATTGAAAAGGCAGAATCGCTATTAACAGTTGGTTTTGACACTTTACCACCAGAACTGGAACTCGTAAAAGCAGGTGCCTGGAAAGGATTAGTTGGGCAAAGACCGTATGACATGGGTTATTTGTCTCTAACTGTTTTATACAATATGTCAAAAATAGGTGTAGATAAAACACTACAATTACTACCAAAAGTTATAAATGAAGATGGTTCAGTTGATTACATTATAGATACGGGAGTTGATATTGTAACCTCAGAAAATGTCGATGAATTCTTTGAATTTGCCAACAAAGTTTACACCAAAAGATAAAATAAACTTTCTTCAGCGATGGGAATCCTTTCTTCCCATCGCTTTTAATTAATAAAAATTTTAGAAATACCAATACACTTACAAAAGGGAGGAAAAGGAATTGGAGACATTGAAAAAAATTTTTGCTATAAGAGAATTCACTATATTTTTGGTTTTAATAGCTCTGATGCTTTTCTTGGGAATAACTGCACCGGGGTTTTTATCGGTTGATAACCTCTTCAGTATCATTTTAAATGTGACATTTATTGGGGTTATGGCTTGTGGAATGACAATGGTTATTATCACTGGAGGAATAGATCTTTCAGTTGGATCTATTTTAGGTTTATCTGGCGTTGTGATGGGGTTACTCATGCATGATTTAGGTTTAAATCCTGTCCTGAGTATTTTGGTAGGCTTATTAGTTGGAATGGCTGCCGGATTAACAAACGGACTTCTCATCACCAAAGTTAAAATTCCACCATTTATAAGTACTCTTGGTATGCTCAGTATAGCAAGGGGTTTAGCATATGTGTTAAGTAAAGGCTGGCCAATATCTCCCTTTCCAAAGTCATTTACTTCTCAAGGTCAAGGAATGGTTGGACCTGTTCCTGTTCCTGTATTATACTTCGCTGGAGTTGCCATTATCGCATATATATTTCTACGATACACTATCGTTGGTAGAAGAATCTACGCAACTGGTGGTAATTTAGAAGCATCAAAATTGGTTGGAATTAAAACTGATAGAATATTGATAATGGTTTATGTAATTAATGGATTGTTGGCTGCATTTGCTGGATTTTTAATGACAGCATGGTTGGGAGTAGCTCAAGCAAATGCTGGTCAAAGTTATGAATTAGATGTTATTGCAGCAACTGTTATAGGAGGCACAAGTCTGCAAGGTGGAGAGGGAACTATCTTAGGAACCGTGATTGGTGCTATCATCATGGGTGTACTGAGAAACGGGTTAATACTTTTAGGTGTGTCCTCTTTCTGGCAACAAGTTGTCATCGGTGCAGTAATCATTATCGCCGTAGCCTTCGATCAACTTAGAGGGGGGAAAGAAGGATGAACCCTGTCTTAAAAGTAGTTGATATTTCTAAAGAATTCCCTGGAGTAAAAGCTTTAGATCAAGTAAGTATTGACTTTTATCCTGGGGAAGTTCATGCCATTGTGGGAGAAAACGGTGCAGGAAAGTCCACATTGATGAAAATTATAGCAGGAGTTTATAAACAAAACGGAGGCAAAATTATTTTTAAGGAGATAGAAAGATATTGGAAACATCCTTCAGAAGCTATCAAAGAAGGAATTGTTACCATCTTTCAAGAATTATCAGTCATGGATAATTTATCCGTTTCAGAAAATTTGTTTTTAGGATCTGAACCAAAAAGAGGACCTTTTCTTAACTTTGGTAAACTATACAAATCTGCAAAGGAGTTCCTAAAGGAATTTGATTTGAACATAAATCCTAATGATAAATTAAAAAAATTCACGATTGGTGTTCAACAAATGATTGAGATTGCAAGGGCTACTTACAAAGAATCTAAAGTTATTATAATGGATGAACCTACCTCTTCCCTTACACAAAATGAGGTTGCAAAACTGTTTGAAGTTATAAGAAATTTGAAACAAAAGGGCGTGTCAATTATATTCGTCTCCCACAGGTTAGAAGAAATATTCGAAACAGCTGATAAAGTTTCCGTTTTAAGGGATGGAAAATTAGTTGGAACAAATAATATATCCGATCTTAACCGAGATAAAATCGTTGAAATGATGGTTGGAAGAAAAATAGAAAACTTTTATATAAAAAAAGAACATCAAATTGGTAAACCGATCATGAAAGTTGAAAATCTCAGTGGCGAAGGATTCGAAAATGTTTCATTTGAGGTTCATGAAGGAGAAGTTTTAGGCTTTTCTGGCTTGATAGGTGCAGGGAGATCGGAAATAATGGAAACCATAATCGGTTTAAGGAAAAAGAAATCGGGAAATATCTATGTTGATAACAAAGAAGTGACAATAAATAATCCACTTGATGCTGTAAAATTGGGCATAGGTATGGTACCAGAAGATAGAAAAAGAAAAGGATTAATTTTGATTCATTCTGTCAAAGATAACATATCTCTTCCTAGTTTAGATAAATTGAAGAGATTTCGAATATTTGTGAATGAAAAAGCGGAAAAAGAATTGAGTAAATGGGCAATAGATTCCTTTAACATAAAAACTCCTTCTCCTACAAGAAGAGTAAAATACTTATCAGGGGGAAATCAACAGAAGGTTGTAGTAGCAAAATGGATAGCCTTAAAACCCAAAATTCTAATACTAGATGAACCAACTCGAGGAATAGATGTCGGAGCTAAAGCCGAAATATATGAATTGATATCAGATCTAGCACAACAAGGAATGGCTATTATTATGATCTCTTCAGAATTACCAGAGGTATTACAAATAAGCGATAGAATAGCTGTTATGGCTTACGGACATCTTACCGGGGTTCTTAACGCCAAAGAAGCTTCACAAGAAAAAGTTATGAAGTTAGCTACTCAAAAAGAAAAAGTATACGCATAATGGGAGCTGAAACAAATGAAAATTAGTACAAGAATAATATCTGGCTACATTATAGTCATTGCTGCTTTAATCTTAATATTAGGTGTTGTAAAATTTACCATTTCCAATTTAGAAAAACAAGGTAATGAAACTGTCATTTCAGCTGAGAATATGATCTCCAATCTGGAATCTTTCCAAGATTTTTTTCAAGGTTTTTATAATACTACCCAGGCAAATATAGCACTCATATCGTCAGGATATTTATCTGACATAAATCAAGTTAAAAGTGCTCAAGAAGACTTCAATGTCTTTCTGAGTGAAGGGAAAAAACTACTTTTACAAGAAGAAGACTTTTCTCAAGATTTTTTAGTAAAAAGTTCTACTTTATTCCAAAATATTGAAGATTTGAATCAACAAGCTTCTTCTAAAATTACAATCCTAATTCAAAAAAACCAAGAAATTAGCGATCTTAGTGAGAAACTTTCTAGCAATGAAACAAATATCCAGCAAATTGAAAATCAAATGAATGACTTGCTAACTTACAATGAAAGCAAATTAGAGGATGAAATTAATAAGATGAAATCCCTTCAGGAAAAAATACCCAATTGGGACGACTTCGAAGGTAATGAGAAAATTAAACAAGAGACAGAAAGCTCTTTAAATTTAGATGGTATAGGTATCTGGGGTTTGGAAAAATTTTGGAATAAGGATCTATTACCTCACTTTTCACAGACTGAAGAAAACATTAACTTATTAAAATTAACGGCAAGAGAGATCCTCATACAAAATACAATATCCCAAGAGCTTACACTCTCCCTAAATAACGCTGTTGAAGAGATACAGAAAGTTCTAAACTTCGTATTTGATGGTGGTTATTTTGTCATGAATCCTGTTGAGGCTGTTGTTATTGGTAAAACTGTTGATGCATACCAAAAAAACGTTAATAATTATGCGCAACTTAGGTCAGAAAGAGATGATCTAAGAAAGGAATACACTTCATTGACAAATCAACTATCAGAAAGTCAAAAAGAAATCCAAAAGATGAATGGGGAACTAAGTAAGTTATTTAGTATCGAACTTATTCCTTTGATAGAAACTTTTTCTAATTTAGTTGAAAGCGAAATGACTGAAATTCAAAAATCAGCTAATTCAAACGCACAAATAATTTCTGCTAACGCTCAGAAAGTTCTTAAAAACGTAAACTCTGTTTTCAATACGACTTTAATTACTACCCTCATTGTAATAGGTATAATTATTTTCATCACTTATCTTCTTAATCATTCAATATCTGGAACTCTAAAAATCACCAACAAATTGGCTAACAGTATTTTGAATAAAGATTTAGCACAAATTCCATCTTTTTCAAAAAAGAAAGACGAAATTGCTCAAGTTCATAACGCTTTTATTAATGTAGCTGATTCTTTAAAAAATATGCTAAACCAGCTTAAATCTTCTTCCAATATTCTAAAACAAAATGCTGAAAATACTTCTTCTGTAGTTGAAGAATATTCAGCAGTTAGTGAAGAAATTTCAGGGGAAGTAAATACCTATAGCGAAAGTTTAATTGAATCAGTAAATAAATTAAGAAACATTACTTCTTCCTTGAATGAAGTTAAAGATAACTCTGAAAAACTAGGGTATCAAGCAGAAAATTCTGTAGCAGAAGCAGAGAAATTTAAATTAGAAATAAACGAAGACATAAAAAATATTCTTCAAATTGCCGAAGAAAACAAAAATATTACTAACGATGTGGAAAATAATATTAATGATATGCAAAAGCTTTTGAATGTAACAAAAGAAGTTAGTTCTTTCGCTGAAAACATCAAAACGATAGCAGAACAAACCAATCTTTTATCTTTAAATGCAGCAATAGAAGCAGCTAGAGCGGGAGAAGCTGGAAAGGGATTTGCGGTAGTTGCGGAGGAAGTAAGAAAACTCGCTGAAAGCTCTGAAAAAATGGCTTCAGATGTACAAAACGCTATCTTAAAAATGGAAAAAACTGTAAGCTCAGTAGCTGAATCAACTTCCAACACAGGGAAAAAGGTTGAAGATAACGCAGATAAAATTGAAGAATTAAGTTTAAGAATAAAAAAGATACAAGAAAATATCGACAAGACTGTAAATACTATTGTAGCATTAAAAGATTTCATTGAAAGTGAAAACAAATTGGTGATTGAAGTTAGCAACAATACAACCGAAATCTCTGAGCAATTTGAAGAGACTTCTAAAGGCATTTTAACATTCAAAGAAAATTTAGGAGAAGTTGCAAAGGCTATGGAAAATCTCACAGAAGAATCACAAAAACTTTTGGACCTTTCAGAATCTATAAATTCGTTAGTTAAAGAATACCGACTTTAATTTATGATTTTTTACCTCTGATTGAAGAAAGTTCTAATCAAGAGTTCTTTATTTTTCCTGTTTTTCTTAAAGTCTTGTTATAACGAGTTCTAGTAAGCACATTCAGAGTACAAAGTTACACAACTATAATATTCCATATGATAGTGAAGATGCAACTGATATATTTACGGATCCAAACTTTAAAAGAATTTGAAAAGAGGTAATAGAATGGGCATAAAAGAGTTGAGACTCTCACGAATTTTGAATCCAGAAAGCGGAAAATCTGTTATCATTCCCATAGACCACGGGCTCGTTATGGGAAATGTTTCGGGATTACAAAATCCTGTTCAAACTTTGGAAAAGCTAATAAACATAGGAATAGATGGAACATTGATAAGCCCAGGTATAGCAAAGATAACAACGGATCTTTTTACTTCAAAAGATGCTCCTGGTAGAATTTTAACTATGGATGTACCCTTACCTTCGACGATTCCTGGAGGTAGTGGCGGTACGATTGGCCATAAACTAATAGTTGACATTCAATTTGCCATAAGATATGCTTTTGATGTAGTTAAAGTCTTACTGCCTTGGGGAGAAAAAGAAAATATCCAGATGGAGAGTATAGAAGTTGTGGAAAAGGTAGCCAATGAGTGCGACAAATGGAATATACCTCTCATGGTTGAACCTGTCTTATGGGGAAACAGCATACCGAAAGAGAAGAAAAATGATCCGGAGCTTATAGAACATGCCTCACGAATGGCACTAGAATTTGGAGCAGATATATTAAAGATTCCATATACTGGCGATGAAACTGAATTTAAGGAATTAGTTAATATTTTAAAAGTACCAATCTTTGTTCTTGGTGGTCCAAAGATGGATAATATAGAAAACGTTTTAAAGGTGACGAAAGAATCCATCGAGGCAGGTGCAAAAGGGATAGTATTTGGAAGAAATGTTTGGCAAAATCCCAATATGGAATCCCTCATCATGGGCTTAAAAGAAATAGTCCATAAAAACTCTAATATTGAAGAAGTAATCAAAAAATACAACTTAGCATAGTCACATGAAAAGATCCCTCTTTAACAAGAAAAAGGAGAACTCCAAATATGGAAAGAAAAGGAATCACAATTGGTGGAATAATAGTATTTGACTATATAAAAATTGTTGATACTTATCCAAAAGTAGGACGTTTAGCAAACATCTTGAACATCGAGCATTCTGTAGGAGGAGCTGTTCCCAATACTTTAATAGACTTAGCAAAAATGGATAACAGTATACCCCTTCAAGCAATTGGTGTAGTCGGAAATGATGAGTTGGGAGATTATGTTTTAAAAGTACTAAAAGAAAATAGCATAAATACAGAAATGATTTTTCAACAAAATGAGGTAAGAACTTCTTTCACCGACGATATGATCGTTGAATCAACAGGGGAAAGAACATTCTTTCACTATCGAGGTGCGAACTCTCTACTTGATATTACTCATTTTGACTTCGATAGAATCAACTCTAAAATATTACACGTTGGATATCCTTTATTACTAGATAAACTCGACTCAGCAGATCCTGAATATGGAACTGTTTTGGCAAAAACTTTAGCTATGGCTCAACAAAAAGAAATAAAAACATCGTTGGATTTGGTAAGTGAAAACTCTGATAGGTTCTCTAAAATCATACCACCTTCTTTAAAGTACACAGATTATTGTACAATCAACGAAATAGAAGCCTCTTTAACAACCAACATACCAATAAGAGACACAGAAGATAAATTGATCGTTGCTAACTTCAAACCCATATGTTTCAAATTAAAAGAAATGGGAGTTAAGCAATGGGTAATAATTCACTCTCCTGAAGGTGCTTTTGCACTAGATGAAACAAACAATTTTTATATGCAACCTTCTTTTGATCTACCGAAAGGTTATATAAAAGGAACAGTAGGAGCAGGGGATGCATTCTGTGCAGGAGTTTTATACTCTATCAATAAAGGATGGGATATATCAAAAGCTTTAAAAGTTGGAACAGCCACTGCTACAGCTTGCCTTTCAAAAAGTGGAACAACGGATGGCGTAAAGGATATAGAAAGCATGATGAAATTGTACGGAAAGAGGAAGGTAAAGTTAATCTTTTAGAAGATGCATAAACAATTTTGAACTATAAAATCAACTTCATACCCTGATTAGAGAAAAATTCTAACCAGGGTATTATTTTTTTACATTTTTTTCAAAAATTGAGAATTAAGTTGTTAATCCATTTTAATCCCTCTTAAACAGACGAGATCTACTGTAATTGCTAATAATCGGATTTTGTTTTCAAGAGATATAGGTATATAATTGGTATGTACATATTTAAAATTTACTAAGAATAATATATACATGTTGTAATATTTTGTATCATACAAGTTTACTCTAAAAATCTTATTTGTAGCAGTTTTGAAACATAAACTTTTATAACAAAAAGGAGAATCAAGAATGTACGAAGATTTGAAAAAAGAACTATACAAAGCCCACATGAATCTTGAAAAATACGGATTAGTTGCCTACACCAGTGGAAATGTCAGTGTAAAAGTGAACAATCACGTAATAATCAAACCCTCTGGAATACCATATGACGAATTAAAAACCGAAGATATGGTAGTTCTGGATATGGAAGGAAACGTGGTAGAAGGTAAACTAAAACCGTCTGTTGATTCTGCCACCCACCTTTACCTTTACAAAAACTTACCTGATGTGGGGAGTATTATTCATACTCATTCACCTTATGCTTCTGCTTTTGCATTGCTATCACAGCCAATACCTGTTTACAGTACCGCACATGCTGATGTTTTTGGTGTACAAGTACCTGTTTCAAACTATGCACCTGTAGGCTCTGAGGCAATTGGTAAAGCTGTGATTGAGGTAGTTAATCAAGCAAAAGCAGTTCTTTTAAGTAAACATGGGGTAATAGTCATGGGGAAAGATATCAAAGAAGCTATAAGAAAAGCAATCTTTTTGGAAGAAATCGCACAAACAGCATATTTTGCTAGAACTATTGGAAATCTAGAACCTTTGGATGAAAAAGAAGCAAAACGACTATATGAATTTCATCATAGTAACTACGGCCAAAAATGACAAAATTAATGGTTTAAGGGGGACAACGTATGTATTTAATAGGTACGGATATAGGAACTACTGGAACAAAAACTGTTATTTTAGATGAAAAAGGAAATCTAATTTCAAAAGCAAGCAAGACTTATAAAGTAAACACACCAAAGGCTTCTTGGGCTGAACAAAATGCAGATGTATGGGTAGAAGCTTTCATTCAAACCTTAAAAGAAAGTGTAGAAAAGGCTAATATAAACCCTGCTGAGATAGCTGGAGTATCTTTAAGTGGATTATACGGTGGTGCTGGCGTCCCTGTAAACAAAGATATGAACCCTCTGTATCCATGTCTTATTTGGATGGATCGAAGGGCATCAAAAGAAACACAGTGGGTTAAAGAGAATGTATCACAAGATAAACTATTTGAAATAACAGGAAATTATGTTGATTCTTATTTTGGTTTCACCAAGATAATGTGGATAAAAAATAACTTACCTGATGTTTGGAAAAACACTTATAAATTCGTTAGCCCTAAAGATTACGTTATATATAAGCTTACTGGAGAACTTTCAACTGATTACAGTTCAGCCGGAAACTTAGGTGGGGTTTTTGATATCAAGACAAAAAATTGGTCTGAAGAAATGGGAAAGATTCTAGAAATTCCTATAGATAAATTACCCGAAAAAATACTAAGATCCAAAGATATTGCAGGTTATTTAAAGAAGGATATGGCAGAACTTACTGGATTAAAAGAAGGCACTCCCATAATCTCAGGTGGAATAGATGCACCAATGGCACAATTAAGTGCAGGAGTATTGAACGAAGGAGAACATGTATTTATGGCTGGAACTTCCACGTGTTGGGGAACTCTGTTGTACGATAAAAAACCCACCACTCCCCAATTAGTAAATTACCCTTACGTTGTCGATGAAGATCATTTACTCTACACATTTGGCGGAAGTGCCACAACAGGTGCGTTAGTAAATTGGTTTATAGATGAATTTGGTCAAATGGAAAAAACTTTTGGTGATCAATCTGGCTACTCTCCTTATGAACTTTTAGAAATGAAAGCAAAAAAAGTACCTTTGGGGAGTGAAGGCCTCTTAGCATTACCATATTTCATGGGAGAACGCTCCCCTATATGGGACCCTGATGCAAGAGGAGTTATTTTTGGAATCACATTATATCACAAAAAACCACATATTTATAGGGCTCTCATGGAATCCGCTGCTTTCTCGCTAAGACATAACATGCAAACCGCAAAAGAATCAGGTATAAAACTAAATCCTGACTGTTGGATAGTAGGAGGAGTAGCCAATTCTGACCTTTGGACTAAGATCTTTGCGGATGTTACGGGCTACAACATGATTAAATTATCCGACAACATTGAAGCCCCATTGGGAGATGCTTTTCTCGTTGGACTTGGCACCGGAATATTCAAAAAACCTGAGGAAATTAAAAATTGGATAAAGATAGAAACAACCGTAAACACAAATAAAGACAGTTTCGATAAATACGATGAGTATTACAAATTGTTTTTAGAACTATATAACAATACTAGGGAAATAATGCATAAAATTGCCAAATTATAACTTACTAAACAAAATAATCTTTGGAGGTGCAAGATGGTAGATAAGAAAAAACCCACAATTGGAGTCTTAGGAATTATGCAGGAACTGTATGACAAAACTTATCCTAAAATAGTTGAAACTCAATCTAACTACGTTAAAGAAGTTATTAAAGAATTAGGAGATATAGCAGAATTCAAATTTATTAAGCCTGCTAGAAATAGAAAAGACATTGAAGAAATAGTTGAAACTTATAACAACGATAAAGAAATAGATGGAATTATGATTATGATGTTGACTTACAGTCCAGGTCAAAGAATTGTTCCCGCGTTAAAAAAGAATAATTTGCCAATAATGCTCGCAAATATTCAACCTTTATCTTCTGTAACAAAAGACTGGGATATGGAACTTTTAACTTACAACCAAGGAATACACGGGGCACAAGATAACATGAATGCAATAGTTAGATTAGGTATCAATTGTCCCGTGGTTACAGGAAATTGGAAAGAAGAAGAATTCAAAAACTTTCTGAAAGATTGGAGTCTGGCAGCTCAAGCGGCAAAAGCTTGTAAAAATTTAAGAATCGCAGTTGTTGGAAAAATGCCTGGGATGGGGGATATTACCTTTGATTCAGCAGCATTATTAAAAAAACTTGGAGTTGAAATAGTAGACGAAAGCATGGGGAAGGTATATTCTTACTTTGAAAAAGTAACGAAGAAAGAGATCGAAGATGTTAAAGCAGAAAACGCAAAGAACTTTGAAATTGATCCTAATCTAAAAGAAGACCAACACGACTTTGCAGCAAAATTTCAGGTTGCCATTGAAAAGTTCCTTGAAGATAACAAATACGACGGATATAGCATCTACTTCGATTCCGTAAAGGATGACGGAAGGTTCGAACAGTTACCGTTAATGGCAGCCTCTAACTTGATGGCAAAAGGATATGGATATGGAGCAGAAGGGGATGCCCTTGCAGCAACTGTTGTAAAAATAGGACATATCTTAGGCACTAACGGACATTTCACAGAGATGTATGCTATGGATTTTGAAAGAGACTCCGTTTTTATGAGCCATATGGGAGAAGGTAATTGGAAAGTAGCAAGAAAAGACAAACCAATAAAACTCATAGACAGATTTTTAGGTATAGGAGATTTAAACAATCCACCAACAGTTGTATTCAACGTGCAGCCAGGTGAAGGAACCATAACTTCCTTAGCCCCCTTAAGCGAAGGAAATTTCAGGCTAGTTGTTTCAAAAGGCGAAGTTATAGACAGTCAGAATTATCCAAATGTTGAAATGCCGTATTTTCATTTCAAACCGGATACAGGAGTAAGGAATGCAATAACAAACTGGCTCACAAACGGAGGAACTCATCACCAATGCTTTAACATCGGAGATATTACAAGGAGGTGGGAACTGTTTGCAAAAATGGTCGGTATTGAGTATGTAAGGGTATGAAGAAATTTCAAAAGCTTGATGGAGGTGGAGAAATGAAAAGAAGATTTTTTCTAATTTTAAGTTTGATCGTTTTGATAGGAATTTTTTCCTTTGCTCAAGATGAAAAGTATTATCCGGAATACACAGGTAAACCTGTAACTCTGACCATGTGGGCATGGACAAGTAACGAAAATTATTCCATTGAAGAATTTGAAAAACTTTATCCAAATATAAAGATTCAATGGGAAAATTTCGGAGTTCACTACACAAAGGCACAAACAGCGTTGTCGGCAGGTACTGGGTTGCCAGATGTTCTAATGGTTGAATATAGCTTTGCACCTCAATTCATGGATTTAGGAGCTTTTCAACCCATTAACAAATGGCTTGATGAAGAGACTTTCATAGAATTATATGGAGAAATGCCTTTGAAATGGTGCTCTATGGATGGAAATATTTACGGCACTCCTCAAGATAGTGGAGCATTAGCATTTTATTATAGGAAAGATATATTTGATAAATATGGTTTAGAGGTCCCCACAACTTGGGAAGAATTTGCTGAACAAGCAAGGAAATTACATGAACTAAACCCAGAAATAAATTTCACATCAATTCCTATAGGTGTTATTTGGTGGAAAGATCTCGTATGGCAAGCGGGAGGAAAATTGTGGGATTATAAAGACGGTAATTGGTATATAGATATGACAAATCCCACTTCAGAAAAAGTGTTTGAATTTTGGGGTGAATTAATTGATGAGGGTATAGTAAAGCTAGAGATGTGGTGGTCACCAGATTGGTATAATGCTTTAAACACAGGAAAAGATGCCTCTATATTGTTGGCTGCATGGTTTTCAGAATGGTTAAGATACAATGCTCCCGATTCTTCAGGACTTTGGAGAGTTGCACTTCCACCACAATGGGATCCTGATAATCCAACCAATGGGAATCATGGAGGTTCAGGCTTTTATGTAACAGCTCATTCTAAAAACCCTGAAGCAGCAGCAATATTTGTAAATTGGTTAAATTCACATCCTACATCTCTAAAATGCCTACATGAGTACAGTAACCTCCCTGTTATGGTTTCTAAAAGGTATGAAGAGGTTGTAGAGGATTTAGCTGGACCAGACGAATATTTTGGGGGTCAGAATAGTCTTGAAATTTTTTGGGAAGCTCATCAAATGATTGACACTTCATTTACAGACTTACCCATAATAACTAACCTTGCAGATAGTCTTGGCACATTGATGCAAGATTATGTTGATGGTAAAATAGAACACTTTAAAGATATACTTCCCCTATGGGAAGAAGAAGCTATAAGAATTATGGAAGAGTTTGGATATAGAAATGTGATCGTAGGACGATTGCCCGAGTAAACAGATTGTTTGAACGAGGAAGGAGAGGGAAGGAGAGGAGGCACCCTTTCTCTCCTTCTTCATATAAACTTCTTCACTCATATAAAAGATGGAGGTGTTTTTACTCTTGAAAAAACGAAGTTTAGATACAGTTAAAGCTTACTCTTTTTTACTTCCTTTTTTGTTTTTCTTTGCTTTTTTGGTTTTATACCCTATAATTAGAGGATTTAACCTTTCTTTAAAAGGTCAAAGGGGAGCAAGAATGTGGTTTATTGGTTTTGAGAATTATGCAAAAATTTTAACTGATCCTAAATTTTGGGAATCTTTTAAAATCCCAATTTACTTATTATTAGTTCAAGTCCCTTTAATGATATTTTTTGCCATTCTTGTTGCTTTATTGCTTGAAAAAGTCGAAGGTCGTAAAGGAGCTCCTTTTTTTAGATTTGTTTTCTATCTTCCTTCAACTGTTCCAGCAATTGTAGCATCGATAGTGTGGGGTTACATGTTTTCTGACAGCATGTCACCTTTTCTTCCAATCTTAAATTTAGTAGGATTCTCAGGGAAACTTCTTACAAGGGAAGCAGTTCCTTTCATTATGCTGGTTATTATACTTTGGCAACTTACAGGTTATACAGCAATTTTAATATATTCTTCTCTACTTTCGATACCCAAAGAATTTTCAGAAGCTGCCAAATTAGATGGAGCCACTGATTGGCAAGTAGCGTTTAAAATAAAAGTCCCTTTAATAAAAGATATTTTAATTACGCTATTTATATTCAATGCAATAGGTGCTTTACAAGTATTTAACGAACCTTGGATATTAGGCGGATTAGTAGTCTTGCCAACTAATTATACTCCTGCACTGTATATTTATAACACTGCTTTTGCTCATGGACGATTTACATATGCAGCAGCAATGGGTTTAATTTTAGCTGGTATAACTTTTCTTATTTCATTCTATTTTTTAAGGAATGCAACGAAGCAAATGTTCTCTGAAGAAATCTGAATTTGGGAGGTAACAACTAAATGAAAAAGAATAATATAAAAACTATTATAATTTTATCCATATTGGCTGCATTATTTATTTTTCCCTTTTATTGGTTAGTAATCGGCACAACCAAAAATGTAAGTCAGTTGTTTCAAAAATCCTTGCTTCCAGGAGTTCCCAACCATTTCATTGAAAATACATTGAATGTTTTTTCATATGAAGATGGGGTCTTTTTCCATTGGTTTTTAAATTCTTTATTATACGCAGGTGTGGGGGCATTTGTTGGGGTATTCTTGTCTTCTTTAGCAGGATATTCATTTCGCCGTTATTCATTTGCAGGGAAAAAAATTCTATTTATAATAATTTTAGGGTTTTCAATGGTCCCTGGGTATGCTACAACATTACCTCTCTTTATGATTTTTAGCGATTTTAATCTAATTGATACACGGTGGGCTGTTTTACTACCTTCATTTGTTAATATTTTTGGTACATATTTGATGATAGCTTATTGGAATCAAGTTCCCAGAGAACTATTTGATTCTGCTGCAATCGATGGTGCAAATGATTTCACAACTTTTTTTAGAATAGGATTACCCAATGTTTTACCGGGATTCATAACGCTCTTTATACTTGCTTTTATAGGTATTTGGAATAATTTTTTCCTCCCTTTAGTGATGCTGAACTCAAGGGCAAAAATGCCACTTGTACTAGGAATAACAACAATAACAGATCCTCAAGGATTTCCGGTTTACAATCTCACTTTAACTGCTAGCTTGTATTCCATTATCCCTTTGTTTATTCTTTTCTTTTCACTGCAAAGGTTCTTTAAACCCCAATTAGGCGGAGTAACAAGATAAGAAAAAATCGAAAATTAATAAATATTCAAGAGATAATTTGCTACTTAAATATAACTTAGATAATTAATGATAATTCAAAAAATCATCGAAAACGGAGGTATTTAAAATGAAAAAAACAAAAATGTATATAGACAAAAACTTTATGATTGATAAGGTAGATGACAGACTTTTTGGCTCTTTTATAGAACATTTGGGGAGAGCTGTTTATACAGGTATCTATGAACCTGATCATCCTAAAGCAGATGAAAAAGGATTCAGAAAAGATGTAATAGATTTGGTTAAAGAACTAAACGTTTCTATTGTTAGGTATCCTGGTGGAAACTTCGTTTCAGGGTACAACTGGGAGGATGGTGTAGGGCCAAAAGAAAAAAGGCCTAAAAAGCTTGAATTAGCCTGGCGTTCCTTAGAACCCAACGAATTTGGTACTAACGAGTTTATAGAATGGTGTAAGTTAGTTAATACAGAACCCATGGCGTCCATTAATTTAGGTACAAGAGGAATAGACGAAGCTAGAAATTTTGTTGAGTATTGCAACTTCCCTGGAGGAAGTCATTTCAGTGATTTAAGAAAACAACATGGTTACAATGATCCACACAACATAAAAGTATGGTGCTTGGGAAATGAAATGGATGGCCCATGGCAAATTGGACACAAAACCGCATTAGAGTATGCCAGACTGGCTGAAGAAACCGCTAAAGTGATGAAATTGGTTGATCCAAATCTAAGCTTGGTTGCTTCTGGAAGCTCAGGATGGCACATCCCAACTTTTGGTGAATGGGAAGCGACCATACTTGAGCATACCTACGATTATGTTGATTTTATTTCTTTGCATGCTTACTACGACAACTATGAAAATAACATAGAAAACTTCTTAGCAAAGTCTATTGATATGGATTCATATATAAAATCAGCTGTAGCTGCATGTGATTATGTAAAAGGTCGCAAGAAAACTAACAAAACCATTTATATATCATTTGATGAATGGAACGTTTGGTTTCATTCAAGAAAAGAAGATGAGAAAGTTGAACCCTGGCAAATTGCCCCTCCATTACTAGAAGATGTATACACATTTGAAGATGCTTTACTAGTAGGTTTAATGCTAATTACGCTCCTAAAACATGCTGATAGAGTTAAAATAGCTTGTTTAGCCCAGTTGGTGAATGTGATTGCACCTATTATGACAAGAAAAGGTGGAGGCGCATGGAGACAAACAATATTCTATCCATTCATGCATGCTTCTAACTTTGGAAGAGGCACAGTTTTACAACCAGTTATATCATCCGAAACATATGATACTAAAGATTTTAAAAGTGTTCCATTTGTTGATGCTGTTCCCGTTTTTAACGAAGAGAAAAACGAATTAACGATATTTGCAGTAAATAGAGCACAAGATAAGATGGAGTTTGATTGTGAATTAAAAGGTTTTGAAGATTATTCTGTGATAGAGCACATAATTTTGGAAAACAATGATCTTAAAGCTGTAAATACAGAAGATAATCCAGACAACGTTAAACCTCACAACAATGGAAATGCCAGAAATGAAGGAGGAAAAGTAAAAGCTGAATTATCACCACTTTCTTGGAACGTTATTAGATTAAAGAAGTAAATGAATAAAAAACCTCCTTGTACAATGGTAAAAAATTTTGAACCAAAAAATTTTCACGCAGGGAGGTTCATGTTTTTTAATTGTAAGGATAAAAAACAAAAAACAGTTTTTAATTAATTAAGATTGTCTCTGGAATAAACTGAAGAGGTGTGATATATGTGGAAAAAAATAATGGTTTTTTTATTGATAGGGATTTTTTTAATCACAACTGGATTAAGTGAAGAGGTGTTGAATATCGAAATGAATCCAAATAAAGATTTAAATAAACAAAATATACAAAGTAAATCTGAAAATACAGATATTAAAGAAGAGGAAATAATCATTGGTAATGATATAAAATTAATACCTGATAATCCCATTGATTATCATTTCCAAAATGTTTCTGTTCATGACCCTTCTATATTAAAAGTTGATGAGACTTTTTATATATTTGGTTCTCATCTAGCAACTGCCAAATCAAAAGATTTAATGAATTGGGAACTAATAGCCTCAGGAGTTCATCCATCTAATCCAATAATACCTGATGCAATGAACGAAATGAAAGAAGCATTTGAATGGGCTAAAACTAATACTTTTTGGGCACCAGATGTAATTCAGTTAAACGATAGAAGATATTATATGTATTATTGTACTTGTGAAGGAAGTTCACCTTTATCAGCTCTGGGTGTTGCAGTTTCAGATAATGTTGAAGGTCCCTATAAGGATATAGGCATAATTTTAAAATCCGGAATGGGCCCCAATATGCCGAGTGAAGATGGGAATGTGTATGATGCTACTGTGCACCCTAATGTTGTAGACCCTTGTGTTTTCTATGATGCAGAAGGTAAACTTTGGATGGTATATGGATCATATTCTGGAGGGATATATGTTTTAGAAATGGATCCGGAAACAGGGCTTCCTCTTCATAGTGGGTATGGAAAGAAAATCTGTGGAGGAAATCATGCACGAATAGAGGGGCCTTATGTACTATATAGCCCTGAAACTGAGTATTACTACTTGTTCTTGTCATTCGGAGGGCTTGATTCAAGGGAAGGATACAATATAAGAGTTGCACGTTCAAAAAATCCTGACGGTCCATATTATGATCCAAGTGGAAATGATATGATTAACTGTAAAGGAGCAGCTGGTACTTTTTTTGATGATGCTTCTATAGAGAAATATGGAGCAAAGTTGATGGGAGGTCACCGCTTTGCTTGGATTGAGGGAGAAATAAATCCGACTCGTTTTGGATATCTATCACCAGGTCATAATTCAGCCTATTACGACGAAGGAACAGGACAATATTTTTTGATTTTTCACACAAGATTTGAGCGTATGGGTGAATACCACGAGGTTCGAGTCCATCAAATGTATATAAACGATGACGGATGGCCTGTTGTTGCTCCTTATCGATACAGAGGTGAAACTTCACAAACTTTCAATAAAGATGATGTAACTGGAATTTATAAATATATAAATCATGGAAAATCTATCAATAAGACAGCTATAGTTTCTGAATTAATTCAATTACACAGTGATAACACAATTAGTGGTGTTGTGGAAGGAAGATGGGAATTGAAAGATGATGGTAGAACAGTCGAATTTAACATTGAAGGTGAGATTTATAAAGGCATTTTTAACGTTCAATGGGATGAATATGGAAAGAAAAATGTTATGACTTTTACAGCTCTTTCTGATAAAGGAATAGCGATATGGGGTAGTGGAATATGGGCTATAGAATAAAAGTATGATCTTTTTATACTTTTTCAAATTTTAATTACTAATATGAATTTGTATTATTATATTTTCAACTATATTTAGAAAAATCAGGTATAGATAATGGGATTCCTAGACGTTTTATGGATCAGGTATTTCCTATTAAATTCAAAGAGTATCTTGTTTTAATGAGGTGAAAATATGGGTGAAATAAAGATAATAAATTTTACAGATTCGTCAAAGAACAAATTAACGCCTTGTTCCATAAGTTCAGTAAAAATAAAGGGGTTCATGAGCGATTATTTGGAAACAATGTTGAAAGTTACTATTCCTTCGCAGTATGAATTATTAGAAAGTACTGGTAGAATAGATAACTTTAGAATAGCGTCAGGTAAAAAAGAAGGTTCTTTTGGAGGATTAGTTTTCAACGATTCAGATGTGTATAAATGGCTTGAAGCTGCTTCTTATGCTTTGCTGTTCACCAACGACGACGATTTAAAAGAAAAGATCGATAAAACAATCAAAGAAGTAAAAGACGCTCAAGAAGATGATGGCTATTTGAATACTTATTTTATGTTTGAAAGGAAAAAAGAGAGGTGGACGGATCTCGCAACAAAACATGAACTTTATTGTGCCGGGCATTTAA
Source organism: Petrotoga sp. Shatin.DS.tank11.9.2.9.3 (assembly GCF_003665005.1). Classification (NCBI taxonomy): domain Bacteria; kingdom Thermotogati; phylum Thermotogota; class Thermotogae; order Petrotogales; family Petrotogaceae; genus Petrotoga; species Petrotoga sp. Shatin.DS.tank11.9.2.9.3. The sequence continues at coordinate 232,193 of NZ_JGVT01000005.1, read as the reverse complement.
TTCAAGCTGCAATTGCTCATAAAAGAGTTACAGGTGAGAACACATTATTTGATGTGGCTATAAAATTTGCAGACTTAATTGTAAACACCTTTGGACTAGATAAAAAACGTGGTGCACCAGGACATCCAGAAATCGAAATGGCTCTCGTTGAGTTGTATCGTGAAACAAAGGACCAAAAATATTTAAACCTTGCGAAATATTTTTTGGAAGAAAGAGGAAATGGGTATGCGAGTACTTATCGCTTTTTCAATCCAGAGTACTATATAGATCACAAGCCATTTAAAGAATTAGACGAGATGACAGGCCATGCTGTTAGAATGTTGTACCTTTGTACCTGCGCAACAGATATTTATTTAGAAACAGGAGATGGAGAAATTTTTTCTACCTTAGAAAGACTTTGGGAGAACTTAGTAACAAAAAAGATGTACATTACGGGAGGAGCTGGCTCTCGATATGAAGGTGAATCTTTCGGGGAAGATTATGAATTGCCTAATAGAAGAGCATATACAGAAACATGTGCTGCAATAGCTTCATATATGTGGAATTATAGAATGTTCCTAGCGACGGGTGAAGCCAAATATGTAGATCTAATGGAGTTGGTTCTGTACAATGGCTTACTTTCAGGAATTTCTATAGATGGCAAACATTATTTCTACGTGAATCCTTTAGAAGATAGAGGAGGAAAGAGAAGACAACCTTGGTACGAATGTGCATGTTGTCCTCCAAATATAGCAAGAACATTAACATCTTTCCCTGGTTATATTTATGCAACTTCTGATGAAGGAATATACATAAACTTGTACGAGAACAGTCAAGCAAATACAATTTACAAAGAAAAAGAAGTCAAAATCGCACAAGAAACAGATTATCCATGGGATGGGAAAATAAAGATAATTGTTTCTACAGAAGCTACTGAACCATTTGCTTTATTTTTAAGAATTCCTTCCTGGACAAACGTTTTTGATATAACTCTGGATGGAGAAAAATTAAACAAGCACTTAGAAAAAGGCTTTTTGAAAATATTCAAATCATGGAACAGTACCCATGAAATAATTTTAAATTTACCAATGGATATAAAATTTGTAGAAAGCCACCCATTCGTGAGGGAAAACTTAGACAAGGTAGCTCTGAAAAGAGGGCCTATGGTTTATTGTATTGAAAAAGCAGATAACAGAGAAGGAGATACGTGGAATTATCAAATCGATTTAAATGAAAAAATCGAACCAGAAAATTATGAAATAAGTTCAAAAAGAGTGATACAATTAAAAGCAAAAGGGTACGATGAGGATTTACAAAATTGGAAGGGAAAGTTGTACTCACAAGTTGGAAGAATAAAAGTGGCAAAAAAGAAAATCGATATTAATCTAATTCCATATTTTGCTTGGGCAAATAGAGAAGAAGGACCAATGGCAGTATGGATCAGAAAATGAAAACTTTCCAAAATTATAGCATTTCTTAAATAAAATGTATTATACTAGTTATAGCAAAAAACTACGGAGGAGTTTTGGCAGTGAAAAAAACTAAACAATCTATCATAAAAGATTACATCCTTGATCAATTAAAGAGTGGAGAATTAAAAAAAGGAGATAGAATTCTATCTGAAAATAAATTGGCTGAATTTTTTTCCGTCAGCAGGCAGACAGTTAGAAAAGCTATCTACGATCTGGAAAAAGAAGGGTATTTGGTTACTAGAAGAGGCAGCGGAACTTACGTTAAATCGATGAGAAAAGATAAAGAAAACATAGGCATTTTAACTCAATCTTTGACTGATTATATATTTCCTTTTATAGTCATGGGGGCAGAAGAGGCATTAAAAAATACTAAATGTAAATCTTTTATAGGTAACGCAAAGAACGATCCTGTTGTTGAAAGGGAGACCTTAGAAAGGTGGATAGATTTTGGATTAAAAGGTATGATAGTAGATCCAGTAGTAAGTGCCACCAAACAAGCCAATGTAACTCTTTTAAAAGAAATAAGTGAACAGATCCCAACCGTGATTATAAATAGTGATCTAAATATTCCATACGCTGGAACGTTGGTATTGAATGACTATGAATGTGGATCTTTTGCAGCGAAAAAATTTATCGAGTTAGGACATAAAAGGGTCGCTGTGATATATAAAGCTGTTCATAAAGCAGCAAATGAAAGGGCTAATGGATTTATAGATACAATAAAAGAACATAAGCAAATGATGCTATATGAATTGCCTTTTCATGGTCAAGAAACATCTGATGAAGTTTTCAATTTAATTATGTCGCTTTTGAGTCTACCAAAAAACAATTTACCCACTGCAATTTTTTGTTCAAACGATTTGGTAGCTATGCAAGTGATAATGGCCGCAAAAAAGTTGAATCTTGATATACCAAACGATATTTCATTAATAGGTTTTGACGATGCAGATTTTGCACAGGCCCTCGAAATTTCTACTTTTAGGCATCCAAAACAGCAATTTGGTGAAAAAGCTGCTCAAATGCTGCTTAAAATGATCGAGGAAAACAACAATGGAAAACCAGAAAAAATTGTCGAGAAAGCTGAGTTTATAGAAAGAAATAGCCTTATTCAAAAAAGTGGGGAAAAAAGATGATTGATCTTTTAAATCTTAAAATAGAACAAATGGCTGGTTTGAATTTCAAATGTGAATGTGGAAGAACTCATAAAGTAGATATTGAAAAAATAATTGTGGGAAGTAATATTCTGAACGATAAAAATAGTTTTATAGATATTATTGACTCTGAAAATTTATTTGTTGTGGCTGATAAAAATACCTATAAGAGTTTTGGGAAAGAACTAATTACACTCTTAAAAAGAGAAAATTACCAAATAACTGAGTTTGTTTTTCAAAATGAAGATCATTTGATTCCAAATGAAAAAAGCGTTGGAAGATTATTGATAGAAATCCCTAAGAATACATCGTTAATAATTGGCGTTGGTTCTGGGACTATAAACGATCTTTGTAGATTTTTAAGCTATAAACTCAATATCCCTTATATAATCTTTGCAACCGCTCCTTCAATGGACGGATATGCTTCAATGGTCTCTCCTTTAATTGTAGAAGGTTTTAAAAGAACGTATGAAGCAACTTATGCAAAAGCAATTGTAGCGGATACACAAGTTCTAAAAAATGCACCCTTAGAAATGATTCATGCAGGATTTGGAGACATTCTTGGAAAGTTCACTTCTTTGACCGATTGGAAACTTTCTAAATTAATCAACGATGAATATTATTGTGAAAAAACCGTTGAATTTGTGGAAAAAGCAAGGGATCTTTGCGTAAAAAACGCTGAGAAAATAAGTCAAAGGAGCGAAGAAGTCACTAAACAGATAATGGAAGCTTTAATTATCTCTGGAGTAGCCATTGGATTTGTAGGTTACTCTAGGCCAGCGTCAGGAGCAGAACATCATTTAGCTCATTATTGGGAAATGAATGCTATATCAAAAAATATACCACACCCTTTACATGGAAATTCTGTTGGAGTAGGGACCGTTGTTGTTTCGATGATCTATCAATTAATGAAAGATAAACTTCCAACAGGATTAACTCCACCAGATCCCGAGTACTTAATTTCAATTCACAAAATGGTAGGTTCGATATATAACCCAAAAGAATTAGGTATTCCAAAAGATGTCTTTCAAGATAGTATAATACATGCCCGAGAAATCAGAAATAGATACACCATTCTTCAATTAGCTCACGAGTTTAACCTTTTAGAAAAGATTTCAACGATTCTTACCGAAAAATTTTATGGCTAGTTTTTTAACTATTGCAGTTTGCTCCCCCAAGGTAGACAAATTTAACAATAAAAATCTGTCTTCTTGATAGGGGAGCTTTTTAAAGATACTTTTGGTTGCTGCGATATTTGCTATTCAGCGGAGGCAATTGCCTCAATCTCAATTTTGACATCTTTGGGCAGTCGAGCGACTTCCACAGCACTACGGGCGGGATAAGGTTCAGTAAAGAATTCCTGATAAACTTCGTTTATTGCTGCCATTTCATTCATGTCCTGGATAAAAAGGGTGCATTTAACTATTTTATCCATACTTAAACCCGCTTCTTCCAGGACTTTTTTAATGTTTGTTAAAGACTGCCTGGTTTGATCTTTAATATCACCACTTACTAGTTCGCCTTCAGCCGTAAAAGGAATTTGACCACTTGTTATAACCAGATTTCCGATTTTAATAGCCTGAGAATAGGGGCCAATTGCAGAAGGAGCATTTTTTGTCTTGATCGCTATTTTTTTACTCATTTTTTATCAACCTCCTGATGTTGTAAAATTGCTCTCTTTAGAATCTCTTCAATCATGCCACTTTATTCTACTGGTTTTAACCTGCCAGTGAAATGTCTAAGGATTTCTGGTTCATATGTGAATTCTAATCCTTTGAGTGAGTTAGATATATTTTTTACAGCTAATAATCCTTCAGCAACGTAATCAAGGTGAGTGTAAGTGTAGACTCTTCTTGGAATAGCCAATCTTAAAAATTCAAAAGGAGATTCAAGTTGTTCACCCGTCTGAGGATCACGCCCCATCATTAATGATCCAACTTCTACACCACGAACTCCAGACTCTAAATAAAGTGCGTTTGCCAATGCTTGAGCTGGAAATTGGTAATAAGGTATATGAGGAAGCATTTTTTTAGCATCCACAAAAACAGCATGTCCTCCAGTTGGATATTGAATTGGTACTCCACCCTCTTTTAACCTATCTCCCAAGTATTTTACTTGTTTTATTCTATAATCCAAATAATCAAATTGAATTCCTTCTTTTAAACCTCTTGCCATCACTTCCATATCTCGACCGGCTAAACCACCATATGTAGGAAATCCTTCTAAAGGGACAAGAGCTGCTTTTACTTGATTAAACAGGGCTTCATCTTCTTTAATCCCAATTAATCCACCTATATTTACTATGGCGTCTTTTTTTGCACTCATGGTGAACCCATCGGCATAACTGAACATCTCTTTCACTATTTCTTCTATGGATTTTTCAAAATATTCTTTTTCTCTTTGCTTTATAAAATAAGCATTTTCAGCGTAACGAGCTGCATCTAGAAATACACGAATCCCATATTTATTGGCTATTTCACTAACTTGCCTTATATTTTGCATAGAAACAGGTTGTCCACCCGAACTGTTACAAGTTATAGTTATTATGATAAAAGCAATACTATTACTTCCTTTATCTAATATAAAGGATTCCAATTTTTCCAAGTCAAAATTTCCTTTAAAGGGATGATAGGTATCTGTATCAAGAGCCTCTTCTATAACTAAGTCGACAGGTTTACCTTTAGCTAATTCGACGTGTGCCTTAGTTGTATCAAAATGCATGTTACTCAAAACGTATTGACCAGGTTTTTTAATTAAAAGGGGGAATAAAACCTGTTCTGCTCCTCTTCCTTGATGAGTTGGAACAAAATAGTTATGTCCAAAGATTTCTCTACTTGTTTCCCATAAATGGTAGAAACTTTTACTTCCTGCGTAAGATTCATCTCCCAACATCAATCCTGACCATTGATTATCGCTCATTGCGCCAGTACCGCTGTCAGTCAACAAATCAATGTAGACTTCTTCTGATTTCAAGGCAAATAAATTATAACCACCCCTCTTTAAAGCTTCTTCCCTTTCTTTTCTTGAAATTTTTTTGATAGGTTCCACCATCTTAATTTTAAAAGGTTCTGGGTTTGCTTTTATCTCCATTTTTTCTCCTCCTATTCAGTATTTGAAGCTCTTTTTATTAATTTTCTAAAAAACAACAGAATTTTTCACCCCTTTTTAGAAGTTGATTCATTGTGACACCATTTTTATTATGCCGACTCAATTCAACAAAGTCAAGTTATATTAAAATTTTTAAGGTAATACAAAAGATAAGAAAAAAGATTAAATTTTTCAAAAAAATCCCAAAACCAGAAAGAACATTTTATTTTTTTCTAGGGATATAAAATATTCCAAGGTTTTTTCACAAGAAAAACAAAAAGGTGATATAATAAATAAACGAATGAATATTGCGTCAAAAAAGTTTTTCTTTTTTTCGGCAAGGAGGTTAATCTAAGGGAGGCTCATTTAAGGTTGGAAAAAGAAACAACAGTGAACGAAAAAAATTATTATTCTAGGTTAGACACGTTTATAAGAAAAAATTATCCCGAAATAAAATTGGGAGCTATTTATGGTTTGATAAGAAAAGGTTTTGTTAAAGTCAATGAAAAGAGGGTCAAAAAGAACAATTATATCTTAGAAATAGGAGACAACGTTAAAATTATTCTGGATGAAAATAAATTAGAAGAATTATCCAGACCTACTCAACCTTCTTTAAAGGCAAGACCAGTCTCTTTTGACATTATCTATGAAGATAAAGACCTTCTAGTGATAAACAAACCTGCCAAAGTGTCTGTACATCCGGGTTCTAAAGAAGAAATGGCAACGATAATCGAAGGAGTGATGCATTACTCACGAGGTGAATTTGAGCCTCACTTGGTACATCGTTTAGATAAATTAACATCTGGGGTAATGGTTGTGGCAAAAAACAAGCAAACAGCTCGTGAGTTAACACAGTTAATAAAAAGTAGGGAAACAAAAAAATATTACGTAACTTTATTGGTAGGGAATTTAAACAAAAAAAGTGGAGAATTAGTTTCTACAGTTTATGGTAAAACAGCACAGTTAAAATTTAACCTTAAGAAAAAATTCGATTTATTTGGTGAGCTATATTCTTTGGTAGAGATTGAATTATACACAGGCAGAAAACATCAAATAAGAGTTCAATTCGCTGATTTAGGTTTTCCCATCGCTGGGGATGATAATCACGGGGATAAAAAGCAGAATAAGCTTTTAAGAAAAAATTATGGTTTAAAAAGAATTTTTCTTCATGCGAGTAAGATTTCTTTTGATTATAATAATAAGCATTACGATTTTTATGCACCGCTGAGTGAAGATCTTCAAACTGTATTGGACAAACTGGAGAAAAGCCCAAAGAGGAATTGAGGGATCTAAAATGAACAAAATAAGAAAGCCGATAATTTTTATTACTTTATTTAGCTCTTTGATTTTCTTCTTTTACGCCTTTTATATTGATTATCAAAATTCTAAAAATTATTCTATACTGCCTACAGAAGATCAATTGAATTCTGAACAAAAAAGCGGCTATAATTACTTGGTTTATAACCAATATGCCATATTAAAAGACTTTGAATCTCAAGGCTTCGAAGAAGATCAATCTTTTCTAAGAGAATTAACAAACCAATACAATTGCCTACTAGTTGTCGAGTTTTCTGATTTTGATAAGTATTTTACAGAAATAAAAGATAAAATGAATAAGGACATCCTTAATAATATGAGATATGTACATTACATCAAACCTGGAGAAATAGATAAATTTGATGATCAGATGATAGTTCAAAGATTTCATAGGGCATTGAAAGAGAGAAAGATAAGATACTTTTTGTTCCCCGATCATCCAAGGACCCCAGAGCTAATAAGATTAGTTCAAAAAGATTTAGGAACCCCAGTTACAATCGATTCAATTAAGTACTCTTCTCCCAACGTTATCGTTCCATGGGTAGGTTTTGGACTCATCACAATGAATTTATTAGTATATATACCCCTTTTTGCTATCTTATATATTTTGGCTTTTTTCTTTTTATACAATTGGTCTTTCACTTTGGCCGCAACTTTGTTTTCAGTCATCATCTTTTTTAGAATTTCTAAAAATAACCTCCTAAAAATAATTGGCTATGCTTTATTATTTGGAGTTTTAGTGTATATGAGCGCTTACAACTCTTTATTTATCTTCAAGCTTAACAACGTTAGAGGGATCAAAATTCTACTTTTAGTTTTGCCTTTGTTAGTACTGTTGAAAGCGTTTATGGATTTTACCGGTTTTAGATTTAGCAAATTTAATATCGCGGAATCTTTTAAGAAGGTTAAAGAGTTTAAATTTAACAAGTCGGATATTTTATTACTTATTTTTGTCGCATTTGCTGGGGTTATATACATAGTTAGAAGCTCAAATTGGGGTTTTGTTACAAATTTTGAAAGAAGGGCTAGGGATGCTTTAGAAAGGGCACTTATAGCCAGACCACGAACAAAAGAACTTATTTCGTATTTGTTTTATTACACAACTCCTCTTTCAGGGAGAAGGTTTATATGGGACTTTTTTAAGGCTTTACTACCGGTATCGATACTTGACACTTTTTTACATATACACACACCGTTGAACTTGAGTGTCTTACGAACGCTCAACGGTTTTTTAGTTTCTCTTTTACTTTTGTTAGTTATAATATTAATAGAAAACTTGTATAGAAAGTTTACATATTCAGCTCATGCACCGCAAGAAGAAAATATTAGCCAAGAAAATTCAACCGCCGAGGAGGGGATAGAATGAATAACTTGAAAGTTTTTTTAAGAAGCATAGCAATTATTGGAAGTATCGTGGTAGCGGGACTTTCTGTCTACTTGTTTTATCTTGAAAGTGTCAATCAAAGACTTTTCGAGTATTTTAATTTTTCGGATTTTTTAAACTTTCTTTTTATAGGTTTATTTGTCGGATTGGTAGGAGGTTTAATATTTTTTTATTTTCTGTTTCTATTTAACAAAAAATACGGTATGACATTTTCGATCATACTACTTAGTGTGCTTTCTGCTTTGTCTATTGTTGTATACTCTTCAATGATTTTAAGCGTTATTTTTATTGCCAACCTTATTGGATTATCTTTGGCAATATATTTCACAAGGCAAAAGCCGGAAAACAAAAAGTACGTTAAACCTTCATCGCCCAAAACTGCCAAAGAACAAACTGACAAAAATTCAGAAAATTAATTCAAAGGCGCCGTATATTGAAACGGCGCCTATTGATATCATTTAACTTTTATTTTTCTCTCATTGTAAACGGTCACAGCTTCTTTTAGGATATTACAAGCCTTTCTTAACTCTTCGCTGTTTAATACATAAGCGATCCTTATTTCTTGCTTGCCAGCACCTGGTGTAGCATAAAAGCCTGACAACGGTGAAACCATTACAGTTTCTCCATTCACATCGAAGTCTGTAAGCATCCACTTAATGAACTCCTCAGAATCATCGATCGGTAGTTTAACGGAGAGATAAAATGAACCATGGGGTTTCTTACAAACGGCTCCTTCGATCTTTTTTATCTCTTCGTATGCAGCGTCCCTTCTTTTTTGGTACTCTAATGCAACACCTTGATAATAATCTTTCCCCAAATCCTTTAGTAACCCTAAAACACCAAATTGAGCCAACAAAGGTGGAGATAATCGAGATTGAGCAAATTTCATAACTTGCTCTAAAAGTTTTTTGTTTTTTGTAGCAAAAACTCCAATTCTTGCGCCACAAGCACTGTATCTTTTTGACACACTGTCTATCAAGATGAATCTGTCTTTGTCTTCAAAATCCATGACGGATACATGCTTAGTTCCATCAAAAGTGAATTCTTTATATACCTCATCTGATATTACAAATATGTCTTTTTCTTTTGCAAAGTCAACGATTCTTTTTACTTCTTCGTAACTGTACACAGCTCCTGTCGGGTTTGAAGGATTTGAAAAGATTATTGCCTTAACGTTTTCGTTGTAAGCCTTTTCGAATTCTTCTATACTTGGAACAGCGTAGCCGGTTTCCGGATCCGATTTCACTGGGCAAAGTTTTACATTTAGCATCTCTGCAAAACCTTTATAATTAGCATAAAAAGGCTCTATAACCATTACTTCATCTCCTGGATCTGCAACAGATGCCAAAGCGAAAATTGCTGCCTCGCTTCCACCTGTAGTGACGATCAACTCTTGGGGGTCAAAGTCTATATCCCACAATTTATAATAATCGGAAAAAGCCTCACGTAACTCTAATAGCCCTGCAGAATGACTGTAATAAATTACTTTGGATGAGTACTTTTTTATCCCTTCGAAGAATGCTTTAGGTGTTTCAATATCAGGTTGCCCTATGTTTAAAAGGTAAACTTTTTTACCTTCTTCCTTTGCCCTTTCTGCATATGGAACTAATTTTCTAATAGGAGAAAATTGTGTATTTAAAACTCTTTGAGATATTTTCATATCTTGCCCTCCTCATTCTCATTTTTATTATCTCTTCTGAGACTTGCTCCCCTTTGCCCCGCTCCCCACCCAGTTTCTTTCCCCATTCCGTAGGGATAAAGTATAAATTTATTTTCTAACAGTACTTATTATAATTTAAATAAGCTAAAAAGTCAAAGGACGCCAGAGCTGATTATAAGTGATTATAGCTTTTTACAGGCAATTATTCAAGCAATGAAAAAAATTTCATAGAAAATATTTTCTCATTAACGAAAGATATATTTGAACTGTTGTATTCAAAGAGTGGATGTTGTATAATTAAGTGAAAAATAAGGCTTTTAGTTTATTATTGGATTTCTACTTAGAGGAGGAATTTATATTGAAAACGAAAGATGTTGCAATTTCTGGTATAATGATTGCCTTAGTTTTTGTTTTAACCTTTGCTATAAAAATTCCTGTCCCGTTCACAAGGGGCTACGTACATTTGGGAGACAGCATGATATTCATTTCAGCAATTTTGTTTGGCAGGAGGGTTGGAGCTTTAGCCGGAGGATTAGGTTCGGCTTTGGCAGATTTGGTTGGAGGTTATGCTTATTGGGCTATACCTACTTTAATTATAAAGTCCGTTATGGGGGCTTTAGTCGGTTGGATTTCCGATAGTTATAGAAACAAATATTCGGGCAAAAAAGAACTTACAATTTTTCTCTCAAGTATAGGTATATGGTTGGCTTTTTCCTTAACTCTTTCCTTATTCTTAAAAAACTTGATAGCGAATTTAGCTACTTCTCCTTTCACTAACAATTTAATGAATGAATTGGGATATGAAAATATAGAAGAGTTAGAAAATTTTTTATTAAACGCTAGGGGATTAATCAACATTATTCTTTTAGCAATACCAATAGCCATAATACTAATTTCGTTGTTTCTTAGGGGGAAGGATTCAAAAATCTTCAGATTAGGTAATTTGATGGGAAGTATGATAGCCGGTCTATGGATGGTTATAGGATACTTTTTTACAGGTAGAATCATAGTTGGTAATTGGGTGATGCCTATTTTTGAGGTACCTTGGAATGTTTTACAATTCACCGTAGGAATTATCGTTGCATACATAGTGTTATTTGGGTTACAAAATACAAAGCTTTTTGAAAATTCCCAAAAGTAAAATAAGTAATCTCGGTTGCATAAGCAACCGAGATCTTTTTGTTTTACTATTATTTATTTTAGCAACATTTCATACCTTTTAGTAACTGCTTCCCAATTAACTATGTTCCACCAAGCTTGTATATATTCGGGTCTCTTGTTTTGATATTTTAAATAATAGGCGTGTTCCCAAACATCTAAGCCTAACACAGGTTTTAAACTGTATGTAATAGGATTATCTTGATTTGGTGTGGATAGAATCGAAAGATGCCCGTAGTTATCTAAAACCAACCAAGCCCATCCGCTCCCAAATCTTGTTGCTGCAGCATTTGAAAATTCCTCTTTAAATTTGTCGAAACTTCCGAAAGTCTTATCAATACTTTCAGCTAACTTTCCAGAAGGTTCGCCACCACCGTTGGGTCCCATTATTGTCCAAAATATGGAATGATTGTAATGTCCGCCTCCGTTATTCCTTACTGTTGTTCTAATATCTGCCGGTATATTGTCTAAATCCTTGAGAATGTCTTCTATACTTTTGCTTGCCCATTCAGGATATTTTTCTAAGGCAGCATTTAAATTTTTAACGTAACCTCCATGATGCTTAGTGTGGTGAATCTCCATTGTTGTAGCATCTATGTAAGGTTCTAGAGCATCGTAGGGATAACTCAATTTTGGTAATTCAAAAGCCATAATTACACCTCCATAATTTGATTTAATTTCCGATAATTTTTGTCGTAATTAAATTATACCACACATTTTGTTATTATGCAAGTCGAATTTGAGGTTCATATATTTTTAATAAATCTTATAAAAAGTGGAAAATGTTTGTGTTATAATTACCTTCAGAATTTCGAAAAAATCTGCTGGAGGAAACCAAATGAAGGTTTTTCTGAGTGATTTGCACATCGGTTTAGGTAATGAATCAGATGACTTTATATACGATGACAGACTAATCAAGTTACTACGTGATCTTGATGATGAAAACAATGAGTTATTTATCGTTGGAGATTTTTTCGAGTTATCTAATTTAATCAATGATGGTCTCATGATGGATACAGCTTCTGAATATGCAGAAAAATTTGATCCCTCTTTAATAGATACAATATTTGCTAGCCATGAAAAGATGATCGAAGAGCTCCGAAAATTTTCAAAAAAACATAACATTTATTATATCGCAGGTAACCACGATTATTACATTCTTTTGAATCAAAAAATAAACGAAAAGATCAAAGAAGCATTCGAGAATTGTGAAATTTTACCCTATTATTATGATCCAAACTTAAGATTATTTGTTATACATGGTAATCAGTTCGATATAGTCAACAGATTGAGCAAAGATAAAGATGGAAACCTTATTCCGCCATTTGCAGAGTACATGAACAAATACATGAATTATAATTTTGGAAAAGTCGCCGGGAAAATTCTACCTGCTGAGCTTTTTTCAGATTATCAAAATATTTATCCTCAGTTGGATGTTTTCAAGTGGTTGGATATCGTAAAAGAAAAATATGATCTTAATTACAATTTAAAAAACAAATGGATCGAAACCTTCACACAACTAATTAAAACTCCTCAGGTAAAGAAATGGATGAAAATCAATTTTCCGGGTGTAAATATTCTATCCAATATATTCGTGAATAACTTAGGGGGCATGAAATTAGGTGAAGCTATAGTTAGAGTAGGAATGTTCTTTAGAAGTATGAGAAATTCGAATTCTCTTTTAATGAAGGCAGAAGAACTTTTAAACGATAAATTCTATATACCGAAAGAATATCTTATTGGGTTTTATGATCAGGATATCTCTTTTGCTAAGGGAGAAATACAGGGAATAGTTATGGGCCATAACCATAGAGCGTCCTTTAATATCATAAAAAACGGAGGCTTAAAAGAAGTTTATATTAATACTGGAACATGGAAATTCATGGTAAATAGAAATTTTGGAATAAATAGAAATGAGTTCGTCAAAAAAAAATTAATTTCCTATCTATTGATAGACGACTCGAATAAATCTATGAATTTTAAATTAGTTAGGGAAGAAGCATTTTAAATTATTAAAATTGTATGTTAAATTTTACCCAAATGAGAAATAGAAAAAAAGTAATTAGAATATAATTAAATAAAGTGTGATGATTTAATCACATTGGTTTTTTTGTAATTATAATTTTTTCATAAAAATAGCTAGGAGGGAAACAGATGGGAAAAAAGTACGTATTCGTGTGGAATAAAAACCGAGTAGAAGGTAACTCGAAAATGAAAGACATTCTTGGTGGAAAAGGTGCTAACTTAGCAGAGATGGCATCTTTAGGTTTGCCAGTACCTCCAGGTTTCACTATTTCAACGGAAGTATGTAAATATTATTGGGATAATGGCAGAAAATTCCCAGAAGATCTCCAATCGGTTGTTGAAGAAGCCATGAGGGAGCTTGAAAACGTTACGGGCAAAAAATTCGGTGACAACGCAAATCCTCTTTTGGTTTCAGTCAGGTCAGGTGCTGCTGTTTCTATGCCTGGAATGATGGATACTATATTGAATTTAGGTCTTAACGATGAATCAGTAGAGGGATTAGCCAAGCTAACTAACAACGAAAGATTTGCTTGGGATTCTTATAGAAGATTTATCCAAATGTTTGGTGATGTTGCTTTAGGTATCGCCCATGAAAAATTCGAAGAAGCCCTTAATGAAGTCAAAAAAGAAAAAGGCGTAAAACAAGATTTAGAATTAGATGCGAACGATCTCAAAAAAGTTGTTGAATTATACAAAAAATTGTACAAAGAAGAAGGGAAAGAGTTCCCACAAGATCCTATGAAACAGCTTTGGATTGCTATTGAAGCAGTTTTTGGAAGTTGGAACAATCCAAGGGCTATAAAGTATAGACAAATTAATGAAATGGATAAACAAGGGCTTTTAGGAACCGCTGTGAATGTAGTTGCTATGGTTTTTGGTAACATGGGAGAAGACAGCGGTACAGGTGTTGCTTTCACAAGAGATCCAAATACTGGTGAAAAGAAATATTATGGTGAATTTCTTACCAACGCACAAGGGGAAGATGTCGTTGCTGGTATAAGAACTCCAAAAAGTTTGGATGAGTTAAAGAATATCAATCCTCAAACGTATAACCAATTGCTTGAGGTTATGGATAAATTAGAGAAACATTTTAGGGATATGCAAGACATAGAATTTACAGTTGAAAAAGGACAATTATATATGCTTCAAACAAGAAGCGGAAAAAGAACTGCTGCTGCGGCTGTTAAAATTGCGGTAGATATGGTAAAAGAAGGTCTCATAAGCAAACAAGAAGCAGTTATGAGAGTTAAACCGGCAGATATAGAAAAATTATTACATCCTATTTTCGATTCTAAAGAATTAAAAGATGCCCAATACATTGGAAAAGGATTACCCGCATCTCCTGGTGCTGCTACAGGAAAAATTGTTTTTAGCGCAGACGATGCCGAAAAGCTGGCAAAAGATGGTGAAAAAGTAATTCTCGCTAGACCCGAAACATCCCCCGAAGATGTTGGCGGTATGAACGTTGCAGAAGGAATATTAACATCACGTGGAGGCATGACTTCTCATGCTGCCGTAGTTGCAAGAGGAATGGGTAAGACAGCTGTTGTTGGAGCAGAAGATATAGTAATTGATTTAAAAAACAAAGTTATAAAATCTAATGGAGTAGAATTAAAGGAAGGCGATTGGATTTCCATCGATGGAAATGAAGGAAAAGTTTACGCTGGAAAGATCAAAACAGTTAGACCAGAAGGGTTAGCAGGGGATATTTCAGTATTGCTTGAGTACGCAGATGAGGTTTCAGTTTTAGGGGTCAGAGCAAACGCAGATATCCCAAGAGATGCAAAAGTTGCAAGGGAGTTCGGAGCTCAAGGAATTGGACTTTGTAGGACAGAACACATGTTCTTTGGACCAGAAAGAATAAACAAGATGAGAACTATGATCGTCTCAAAAACAGAAGAACAAAGAAAAGCAGCTTTAGAACAACTGTTACCATTTCAAAGATCAGACTTCAAAGGATTATTTGAAGAGATGGAAGGATTTTCTGTTACAATAAGGCTTTTGGATCCACCTCTTCATGAATTTGTTCCAGAGAGCGATGAACAAATAAAAGAAGTAGCAAAAATGATTGGAATCAGTGAAGAAGAATTAAGAAGTACAGTTAAAGATCTAGAAGAATTTAACCCAATGATGGGTCACAGAGGTGTGAGATTAGCTATCACTTACCCAGAAATAGCAGAAATGCAAACAAAAGCAATAATTTTAGCCGCTATAGATATGATAAAAGAAGGTAAAAAGGTACAACCAGAAATAATGATCCCATTAGTTGGAAACGTAAAAGAACTCACCATCCTTAAAGAATCTGTCAAAAGGATAGCTGACGAATTAATAAAAGAAAACAACGTAGACTTAGAATACAAAATCGGAACAATGATCGAAGTCCCCAGGGCCTGTGTTGTTGCTGATCAAATTGGTGCTGAGGCTGATTTCTTCAGCTTTGGAACCAACGATCTTACACAACTTGGCTTAGGTTTTTCAAGAGATGATTATGGAAAATTCATTGGAGATTACATTGAAAAAGGTATCTACGAAAAAGACCCATTCCAACAAATCGATAGAGAAGGCGTTGGAAGATTAATAAAACTTGCTTTGGACGGTGGAAGATCAACAAACCCAAAATTGAAGGTAGGAATTTGTGGTGAACACGGTGGAGACCCCGATTCTATTGAGTTTGCACACTTGGTAGGGTTGGATTATGTAAGCTGTTCTCCATACAGAGTACCAGTCGCTAGATTAGCAGCTGCACAAGCAGCGGTAAATTATAAAAGAGGCAAAACAGTTAATTATTAATCAACAGGTAAGAAATTCAGAAACAATCAGAGTTTTAAAAATAAGATATTGATCTTATTATAGTTACAGGGTGGAGACCTCTCCACCCTTTTTGTTATTTAGCCCATTAACTGTTGACTATTTTTTGCTAGTATGTTAAAATTGAAAAAATGTTTTATTATATCTTTTCCGGGGTGATCCATAATGAAGATAGTAGATTTGATTAAACAATCAAACAAACCTGTTCTTTCCTTTGAAATTATCCCACCTAATGTTGGAGAAAGTATTGATTCAATATTTAATGTTGTGGATAATTTAATCGAATTTTATCCTAAATTTATCAATGTCACTAAGCATGCCAACGAAATAGAATATGTTGAAGAAAATGGGAAGATCATGAAAATCATCCAAAAGAAGAGGCCTGGGACCGTCGGGGTAAGTGCTTCAATAAAACATAGATATAATATCGAAGTTGTTCCTCACTTAATATGTACAGGCTTTAACAAATATCAACTAGAAGACATTCTAATAGACCTAAACTATCTAAGGATAGAAAACATATTCGTCGTAAGAGGAGATAAGAAAAGGTATACATGGAAAGAAACCGATGAATACGAACATGCAAGTCAATTAGTTGAGCAAATAGCAAATATGAACAGAGGAATATACACGTTCCCAACAAAAGAACATAATTCTACAAATTTCTGCGTGGGCGTTGCAGGATACCCAGAAAAACATTTTGAATCCCCAAACTTTGAAAAAGATTTGGACTATTTGAAATTAAAGGTCGATATGGGGGCAACATTCATAATAACTCAGATGTTTTTTGACATCGAGTATTACAAAAACTTCGTTAATAAAGTTCGAGATCTCGGCATAGAAGTGCCAATAATTGCAGGCATCAAACCGTTGGGAAGCAAAAAAACACTATACAACATCCCTAAAACTTTTCATGTTAATATACCTAAATCCATTGTGGAAGAGTTTGAAGACGCAAAATCATCTCAAGATGAATATATTATAGGAGTAAGGCACGCAATAAAACTAATTGAGCAACTTTTAGAACTGGGAGTTCCAGGAGTACATCTTTTTACGATGGGGAAAGGAAAGATAGTAAAAGACGTTTTAAGTGCATTTAAGGGAATTTTTTAGAATTTCGATGGGTGGGGAGCAAAGGAGAAATAAAAATGGCACGCCCGGAGGGAATCGAACCCCCAACCTGCGGTTTTGGAGACCGCCGCTCTGCCAGTTGAGCTACAGGCGTATTGCTACAATATTATAACATAAAAGTAGAGATCTATCAAGCATTTTTTTCTTTAAATTAGAGTGAATTGATTTGTTAACAATAATGTGATAAGCTTATGAATAGAGAAATACAACGCGTATTTTAAAATAAGTGTTCTTCTATTTATATTATAAAAAATTTAATGTAATAGTAACTTTAAATTATACCTCGTCTTCTACTTTTTTCATACTTTTTACCAAATTTCTTTCTTTTTATAGTATACTAAGGAAGGATTATTTTAAGTCATGGGGTGAGCAAATAATGTTTGAAAACTTACAAAAAAAGCTGACAGGAGTCTTCAAGAACCTATCGGGTAAAGGAAAATTATCCGAAAAAAATATAAAAGATGCTGTTAGAGAAGTGAAACTTTCTCTCTTGGAAGCAGACGTTCACTATAAAGTGGTAAAAGAACTGATTGACAGAGTCAAAGAAGAAGCAATTGGATCTAAGGTTCTCGAAAGTTTAACCCCTGATCAAGAATTTATCAGAATAGTTAGAGACGATTTAATAGAATTGATGGGTGGTAAAGAAAACAATAAAATTACCATTTCTCGTAATCCAGGTTTTATAATGCTTACGGGTTTGCAAGGAAGCGGTAAAACAACAACCGCCGCTAAGTTAGCAAATTTTTATAAGAAAAAAGGAAAAAACCCTTTGTTAGTTGCTGCCGATACTTACAGACCAGCGGCTATCGATCAACTTGTACAGTTGGGTGAGGATATTGGCATTCCCGTTTTTACTGGTGACAGAGTAAACGCTTTGAAAATTGTAGAAGAAAGTAAAAAATATGCAGAAAAGCTTTTGCATGATATTGTTATTGTAGATACCGCAGGGCGTTTACACATCGATGAAAAGATGATGGAAGAGCTAGAAAATATAAAAAAATTAATCAATCCTGATGAAATTTTGATGGTTGTCGATTCAATGGTTGGTCAAGATGCAGTTAATTCAGCAAAAGAATTTAACGATAAATTGGATCTTTCTGGTTTTGTTGTTTCAAAACTCGACGGTGATTCTCGAGGCGGGGTCATCATCTCTATTAGGTACATAACTGGAAAACCCGTCAAATTAGTTGGTGTTGGTGAGAAGATAGATGATTTGGAAGAGTTTTACCCAGATAGATATGTTGGAAGAATTTTGGGAATGGGAGACGTACTTTCTTTCATAGAAAAAGTAGAACAAGATATAGATAAAAAGAAAGCAGAAGAAGATGCCGAAAGGTTTATGGATGGAAAGTTTGATTTAAAAGACTTTCTCGAGCAAATTCGACAAATAAGAAAATTAGGGCCTCTAAGTAGTCTTTTAGAAATGGTTCCCGGTGTCCCAAAGGAGCAAGTAGATGTAACAAAAGGTGAGCAAGAATTAAAAAAATTCGAGGCAATAATAAATTCAATGACCCCTAAGGAACGTAAAAACCCAGGAATACTTACTTATTCAAGAAAACAGCGGATAGCCAAGGGAAGTGGGACAACTCTGCAAGATATTAACAGACTATTGAAATCATACGATCAACTGAAAAAAACTATGAAGCAAATGAAGAAACTAAAGGGCAGAAAACTAATGAACAATCTACCGTTTTGAAATACCAATAATAATTAAAAATATATGGAGGTGTATTAATGGTAAAAATCAGATTGAACAGGATGGGAAGGAGACATCAACCGTTTTACAGAATAGTTATCGTAGACTCAAGAAACAAAAGGAGCGGAAAATATATAGAATCAATAGGATACTATGATCCTCTAAATAACTCAAACCAGTACAAAGTCGATGAAGACAAGGCTTTAGATTGGCTTTTAAAAGGTGCTCAACCCACAGACACAGCAAGAAGAATTCTTAGAAAAATGGGTGTTATGAAAAGATATGATGAAATAAAATTTCAAGCTAGAAAAGAAAAGGGTGTCAAAGAATCTAATGAAATTGTTGAACCAGAAGGAGAAGAAGTTAAAGAATGAAAAATCTGCTTTTAGACATTTTGAATAACATCGTTAAACATCCAGATGAAATAAAGATAGTAGAGTCCAACGAGGAACAAAACGTAATATTTGAAATATATGCAAATTCTGAAGATGTTGGACAAATAATTGGAAAAGACGGTAGAACTATTAAATCCATAAACATTCTTTTAAACGCAGCAAAAAAAGATCCTGATAAGAAATTTATCTTAAAAGTAATTAGGTGAGTGAATTGAACAGTTTATCCAATCTTTTGGACAACAAAATCTCTGTGGCAAAAATTGTTAATAGCCATGGAGTGCACGGAGAAGTAAAAATAGTACCTTTTACCAACGTAAAAGATGTGATAACGAACTTAGAAGAAGTTCTTTTATACAACACCTCAACCAGAAATTTCTTCTTTAGTAAGGTACTACAAGTTAAACCATTAAATAAATTTTTTGTATTGAACTTACGTGGAATAAAGGACATGGACGAAGCTAAAAAAATGATAGGGTATGAAGTTTTTATCGATAAGAAAGATCTTCCTTCTCTTAATAGTGAGGAATATTACTGGTATGAGATTTTAGATTCTGAGGTGTACTATGAAGATGGGGAATACGTTGGAAAAGTAGAAGAAATAATTCAAACAGGTGCAAACGACGTTATTTCTATAAAAAACCTTGAAGATGATAAAGAAGTTCTCATACCAATGACAGATCATTACATTGTTGAGTTAAAAAAAGAGGATAAAAGTATTATAGTAAAAAAGATAGAGTGGTACGAAAATGGAACAAATCAAGCGGATTAAAATTAGTGTTTTGACTATTTTCCCTGGTATGTTTGATATAATCAGAAACTATGGAGTAATCAAAAAAGCTATAGAAAAAAAATTAGTTGAAATAGATATACTCAATTTAAGAGATTACACAACCGATAAACACAAAGTAACTGATAAACCTGGTTACGGTGGAGAAAATGGAATGGTTATGCTGGCAGAACCTTTTTATCGTTTTTACGATGAATACATACTATCTAAGAACCACAAACCTTATGTAGTTTTACCTTCTCCCCAAGGCGAAGTATTTAATAACGATTTAGCTTTTGAGTTAGCAAAAAAAGAGGAATTAGTTTTTTTCTGTGGAAGATACGAAGGAATAGATGAAAGGGTTAGAAAGATCGTTGACAAAGAAGTTTCAATAGGAGATTATGTTTTAACCGGCGGTGAAATCCCTACCATGGTTATTATTGAAACTCTTTTAAGATTTTTGCCCGGAGTAATAGGTTCAAAAACAAGCGTGGAAAACGATTCCTTTTACAATGGGCTTTTAGATTATTCACACTACACCAAACCTCAGAATTTTAGAGGGATGCAAGTGCCAGAAATTCTGTTAAGCGGAGATCATGAACGTATTAGAATCTTTAGAAAAAAAGACAGTTTGTTAAAAACGATATTGAAGAGGCCAGATCTATTTATAAAGAAAGAATTAGATGAAGAAGAAAAAAAGATTTTAGTAGAGATTATTCAAGAAATGTTTAACAAAAACCCTGATAATTTTAAGGAGTCCAAAGATGTTTGATAAACTATATGTGGCCTTAATTCACTATCCTATTCTAAAAAAAGACGGAAGCATTGTTTCAACAGCCGTTACAAATTTTGATGTTCACGATATTTCAAGAACCTGTAAAACTTATAATGTTAAAAACTATTTCTTAGTTACTAACTTGCCTGCTCAAAGAAAGATTGTAGAAAAAGTTTTAGATTACTGGCTCAACGGATATGGAGGAGAATTTAATCCCAACAGAAAAGAAGCGCTTGAAATATTTAAAATAAAAAATTACCTGGAGGACGTTATCGAAGAAATAGAAAAAAATGAAGGAGAACGACCAAAGATAGTTTTCACTTCTGCTAAAGCAAGAAATAATGTAGTTTCTTTCGAGGAACTAAAGAACCAGATAAAAGATTCCGATCATCCATTTTTAATTCTTTTTGGAACCGGTTGGGGAATGCCAGAAGAAATTAGGGAAATTTCTGATTACGATTTAGAACCTATTAGAGCTAAAGGAAAGTTCAACCATCTCTCTGTAAGGGCGGCGGTTGCAATAACATTGGATAGATTAATAGGTGAAATTGTTTGATTTCTAGACTCTTCTGTTGGATAGATTGTGGTTTTGCAGCTTTGTGCAAAATGGTTCTTTATAATGCTTTAGAAACAATTTCCATATTCACATTTGGGCAGCAAATGATGTTACGTGAATTTGGGTTTCTTAAGGGGTTTACCCTAGACACTACGAAAAATAATATTTGGGAGGTTTTAAAAATGGACAAAATCATAAATGCAGTAGAAACAAATTATAAAAAAGAAGATATCCCTGAAATTAGGCCGGGAGATACTGTAAGAGTCAACGTGAAAGTTGTTGAAGGGGAAGGTGAAAAGAAAAGAGAAAGAATCCAACCCTTTGAAGGACTAGTAATAAAAATAAGAGGCGCTGGCCTAGGACGTTCTTTCACTGTTAGGAAAATGGGAGCAGATAGAGTAGGTGTTGAAAGAATCTTTCCATTTCATTCCCCATCAATAAGCAGCATAGAAGTACTGAAAAAAGGTAAAGTTAGAAGGGCTAAACTTTATTACCTGAGGGATGTTAAAGGGAAGATAAGGATCAAAGAGAGGAAGGATTGAGCCTTTTGAAAGAGGCTACTAAGAAGAAAATTAAAGATGAGACCTTAGATTGGATTTACGCCATAATATATGCATTGATATTTGGAACAATTATCAGACTGTACGTATTTGAAACAATGATGGTTCCAACACCTTCTATGGTTCCAACAATTCAAGTATACGACAGGTTGTTTGTAGAAAAAGTTACTTATGAATTTGCCGAACCAAATAGAGGCTCGATAGTGGTCTTTTGGACACCTTTTGTGGACATTAGGGCCCAACAACAGTTACGTACTTTTGATAGGTTTATGGATTTTTTTGCTCCAGCACAATTTGAGGGCCATGTAAAATACGTTAAGAGATTGGTGGGCAAACCGGGGGATACCTTAAAACTGGTACCGGTTGAAGAAACGTTTTGGGAAGATATTAAAAATGGAGAAATTCAAAGTACTCCCGAATGGTTAGATTTTATTATTGATTATTATGAAAGTGTAGATTATATCCCAACCCAGATAAAAAACAAGGTTTCAAAACTAGAAATAAACGGAGAAATACTACCTGAATTTGAAAATATTTATTATTTAAGAGATGCAATATTTGAGGATCCTAAATTTTTTGATTATATAGCCTATCCCGATCAATACCGTTATGAAATTGCTACATCTGATTTATTTTTTATGTATAAGGATAACTTCACGGGTAGGTTGATACCAGCTAAACCCACTATTGAATGGTACAGAGAAATGAGAGATACACTCTTATTTACCGATTTTTATGAAAATGAACTTTCAAAATTGGATTTACCTTCCTTAATATTCAAAGATGAAGAAGGCCTTGTAAATATAAAAATTCCAGAAGGATACTATTTCTTCATGGGTGATAATACATTGGAAAGTCAAGATAGCCGCTTTTTTGGATTTGTTCCTGTTGAGAATGTTATTGGAACAACTTTTTTAAGAATTTACCCGTTTGACAGGTTCGGTAAGATATAGATAAGTATATTAAAAACCGCCAAAAGGCGGTTTTTTAAGTTTAAGAATGGCGGAGACGGTGGGACTCGAACCCACACGGGGTGTAACCCCATCGGTTTTCAAGACCGACGCCTTAGCCAATTAGGCTACGTCTCCAAAACAATATGAACAAAATGTCCAACCCACAGGAATTATAACATATAAGGAGCTCTTTGTCAATGAAAGAATCGGATGAAAAGGTCCAAAAAATTAATAAATACATTGATATGCTGATTAACTATCCAGTAAATTTGACTGCCTATGAAAACGAAAAGGATGCCTTTGAAAACCTAATTTTAGACAGTATAATTCCTATTGAAGCAGAAGACAGCTTTTTAAATTCAAAAAAAATTGTAGATATAGGAACCGGAGGAGGTATACCTGGTTTAGTATGGGCTATATACTTCCCAGAAAAAGAGTTTTATCTAGTAGATAGCGTATCAAAAAAGGTAGAAGCTTTGAAAACTTTTATAAAAGAGTTAAAATTAACTAACGTTTATTTGTTCTGTGAAAGAGCAGAAGATTTTGCAAAAACTCACAGAGAATATTTTGACTTTGCAACGTGTAAAGCGTTAGCCAGAAGTGATATCGCATTAGAATATTTGGCACCACTCGTGAAAGTAAATAGCTATATATCTCTATTCAAAGGCCCATCATACTACACAAATGAAATGAAATATACACAAAATGTGTTGAAAAAGTTGAACATAGCTGAATTTAAAGAAATTGAATACGAAATAGGAGAAGACAAAAAGAAAAGGTATTTTATACTTTTTAAAAAAATTGGAATCACCCCCCAAAACTTTCCAAGGCAAGTAGGAATTCCAAAAAAATTCCCTTTAGGAGAAACCAAATGATAAAAATTATTGTTGATGAGCCTTATGAGGGTTCTATGAATATGGCACTGGATATATCCATAGCCAAACTAAGTGCAATTAGAAAAATTTCAACATTAAGGATCTACCAATGGAAATACCCTACCTTATCCCTTGGGAAACATCAAAAAACAGATAACCTAAACTGGGAGTTTATAAAAAGTAAAAATATCTCTGTTGTAAGAAGACCCTCAGGTGGGAGAGCGGTTTTACATAAGGATGAAATAACCTATTCCTTTTCAACTTTCGTTAACAACGAAAACTTACCAAATAATCTACTTGCCAGCTACATGAAAATCTCCCAAGCGCTAATAAGATCATTAAACGAATTAGGAATAGAAGCAGATCTTGAAAGGTCAAAAAAAGAAGGAGTAACCAAAGACCTTTGCTACGATGCCCCTTCATTTTATGAGGTGAAAGTCAACGGAAAGAAACTAATTGGAAGTGCCCAATACAGAACAGCGAATTTCATTCTACAACATGGTTCAATTCCAATTAAACATGACTATGAAACCTATATTAATTCTTTTAAATATTCTCATACTGATTGGATAAAACATCATTTAACTAGTTCTACCATCGATTTAGAAACAATTTTAAAAAAACCTATTTCAAAGATGGATATAGTCAAAGCTTTTGAAATAGGTTTTAAATCGGTCTTCAAAGAAGAAATATCAGAAGGCTTTTTAGAACAAGACGAAATAATTCTTGCACAAGAAATAAAAAATAATTTCACCGTTCTGGAGGAAAAGATTTAACAATTTGATTTACCAAGGGTTTTAAGCTTTTTTGAGTCAATAGATTAGCATACTCAACATTTATCCATTCTTTAATCCATTTTTCTGCGTTTGATTCGGGAATTAATTTATCCTCTTTAAACAATTCATCATCTTGGGCAGAGTTCAATATCTTTGCAAAGATGTCTGATACAAAAGCTTCTGTTGCGTCTCTTACACTCACTTCATTATAATTTATACCAGTTACATTAAATGCGGGACCAATTATGTTCGCCATCTACATCACCACCAAATCAGCATATAGGTAAGCTTGGGCGCTTTGAATAATTGCAATTATATCTTGAGGAGTTGCTCCAGCTGTTTTCAGAGCTGTAATCAAATTTGAAATCGTTGCAGGTTTCCCACTTATTTTTCCGTTTTCAACACTTACACTGAAGTTACCATAACTAACAGTGAAATCTGCTATTTCAACATCTCCTCCCAAAACTATCGTTCCCGTTTTTTCGTTAATTACTATCTTGGCTTTTACATCGGGAGTTATCTCTATTTCTTCAATTAAAGCTAAAAAAGATATAATATCATCTTCAAAATATTTAGGCACTTCTATCCTAATTGACGATGGATCAAGAGCTTTTGCAATTTTTAATGAAAAAGTTGAGTTTATTGCGTTGGCAACCCTCGCCGATGTTGTTATATCCGGTTGTTTCAAGTTGATAGTCACAGTGTTTTCATTTACAATCTGTGCAGGAATTTCTTTTTCTATAATTGCCCCTTCAGGAATGTACCCGACAACTTTGTATCTTTCTTGCAGGTTAGATGATGAACGAATATTTGCTCCTCCTGTTAAGACATTCCCTTGTGCAACGGCATAAACTTTATTATCAGCACCATAGAGGGGTGTTTGCATTAAAACTCCATTTTCAATCGAGTCAGAATCTCCTATAGCAGCTACGGTGACGTCTAATCTCATACCTTCCTTGTAAAAAGAAGGTATATCAGCAAAGACCATAACAAGTGCTGTATTTTCTGTTTCTACATAAGAGGTAAGATTGATGTTAAAGTTGGCTAGCATATTGTTTATCATTTCAGAGGGTACGTCCCCTGAATCACCACTACCATTTAACCCTGTAACTAAACCTATTCCAAATAATTGATTGTCCCTTGCACCTCTGAAATCAGATATATCTTTTATTCTAACACCGGCAAAGACATATACGTTTATAATTAAAATTAATAAAAAGGTGACAAATAAATTTTTCCTCATTTTGACTCCCTTCTAAAAGAATATATTTGCTATTCCTGAAAGTATAGAGGTTAACCATGACGGTTCATTAGGATCCTGTTGGAAAACTATATCTCCATCGTACCAAATTTTTGCATTAGCTAAACTGGAAGAATAAATAGTTCCATCTCTTGCTATATTTTTTGGAGAAACGTAACCTTCAACAATCATAGTATTTCTGTTGTTACCCACTTTAATTTCCTTTTCTCCTCTAATTTTTAAAAGTCCGTTTTGGTCTTCTTCTTGTATTATTGCGGATACAAATAGCTGAACCTCTGCAGAAGAAGAAGCGCTTTTTTGATCGTTTTGTACACTAACCTGCGCAGGATCTCCAGCCCCAATGGGCAAAAAATTGGATAAATCTACCCCTCCTATATTTGTAACTACTGAGTTAACCGTATCAACGGACGCCTTTTTATAATCAGGCATATTTTCCGATAAAGAGAGGGAAGGATTTTCTGAAACAACGATGGTTACAACATCTCCTACTCCAAAATCCTGGTTATAGTTGTAAATAGAATTACCTTCTTCATCATTTTTATTCCACAATGACTCAGAGAAACCAAAACTAGTTAAAAATAAAAAAATCAAGAAAAAAATAAAAACTTTTGAAAACTTTTTATTAGTCATTCTTACAAACCTCCTAAACTAACAAGAAGTATAGGACCTTCCTTTAGTTTACCAGTTATTATGTTTCCGCTTTCAACATTCCTAACGCTCAAAGTATCTCCAAAATTCGCATTTGTCATAGCCCTTGCCAAAGTAGAAACCTTTATGCCCTCAAATTCTACCAAAACCGTTACAATGTCTCCAGCTTTAACATCAGGTATACGCTTCAAATAAGTTGAATCTACTATTTCACCTTTTTTTACATCTTTTGTTAATTCATAACTTCCAGATCTTAACAATTCTACATCTACAGGTTTATTGTTGATGGTTAGAACGTTTTTAGTAGCTGGTTCTGTTAATTCTTCATTCAACATTGTTCCTCTGGTTAAATCTTTGGAATATACAAGCACTTCTTCATATTTTGATACATTGGCAATAACTGTAAGTACCTTTTGATTGTTTTTATCGTCTTTAATGTTCAAGCTTAAATACAACTTATCGTAGCTTTGAAAGATCTTTATCACTTCTGCTGATAAAACCTTTTCAGGAAGAACCTTTAGATCAATACTATTCACAGTCAAAGAATTGTCGTACTCTTTTATCTTTTGCTGTAAAAAACTTTCTAAATCAATGTAATTAACATCTAGGTCTTTTTGATCGTTTTTGTATACAACCGTAACCGTACTTTCTTCAAAAACTAGTTCAAAATCGCTGTAATAACTACTCATTAAACCGTACAAAATTTTTGAAAGCTCTATTTCAGAATAAATTATCTTATCATTAACTATATAAGAGATAGTCCTATCTGACTTCATTTCTGGGAATATATCTTTGAGAGAAAAAATCCAATCTTCACTGAATATAACTGCCGGAATTGTAAAAACTATGCTCGAAAAAACAATTGATGATGCAAACAACATCACAGAAAAAAATATAATTTTGATTAATCGTGTCAAAGTCATCAACTCCCTGTCATTTAACAACTACCATCAAAAATACTCAAGGGAGATTACGGTTTATCTCTTAACATTTGAAACTGTTCTCAACATTTCATCAGCGGTTGTGATAGTTTTAGAATTAATATCGTAAGCTCTTTGTGCAACTATCATATCTACCATTTCTTTAACGACATCGACGTTAGACTTTTCTAAATAACCTTGTTGTAAAGCTCCAAATCCATCCTGCCCAGGTATCCCTTCCGTTGGATTACCGGAAGCAGGCGTTTCAGAATATAAGTTATTACCTATGGGTTTTAACCCTCCAGGGTTTAAAAATCTAACAGTGGTGAGATTCCCTACATTTTGAATCGTTCCATCTCCCAAAGAAACACTCACTATTCCATCCGGAGAAACGTTTATTCCCACAGAATTTTGAGGAATCACTATATTTGGAATAACCATCAATCCATCACTGGTAGTAAGTCTACCGTTGGCATCCAATTTAAAAGAACCATCTCTAGTATAGGCTATACTTCCATCTTGCATCTGAACCTGAAAAAATCCATCTCCCATGATCGCTATATCGGTAGAATTGTCTGTTGGCTCTATGTTTCCTAATGTGAAGATCCGTGTTGTTGCAGCCAAACGTGTGCCGTGACCTACATAAAGACCTGTTGGTAAGGTTGAACCTTGAGCAGTTGGAGTACCTGCTTCTTTTACAGAGGAATATAACAAATCTTGAAATTCAGCTCTTTGTTTTTTATATCCTGTTGTATCCACATTCGCTAAATTGTTTGAAATGATATCTAACTTTCTTTGTTCCGCATTCATACCAGTTGCAGCATTATACAAAGACACTAACATAATTTACCCCTCCATTTAAAAATCTTTATAATTATCTAAATTAGCTAAAAGTTTGAAGTTATTTCAATGAGCTTTGCGTTGAGTGAATCCCCTGTTGATACTGCTTTTTGTAGTATATCAAACTTCCTATTTGCTTCGATCATCTTAATCATCTCATTTAAAGCATCAACGTTTGAACCCTCTAGAAACCCTTGTCTCATATAGAAGTTATCTGCTTGTCCTATCTCTTCTCCTGTGAAATAATTTTCACCATATTTATTCAAATTCTCTACATTTAGGACGTTTAATCTTGTGTTTGTCCCTGATATATTACCCTCTTCATCCACAAAAAAATTATCCGGATTTACAACTATGGGGTTATTTTCTTCATCTAATACGTAATCACCACTTTTTGTGACAAGGTAATTTTCAGGACTTAGAGAAAATTCGCCATTTCGTGTGTAAAAGTAGTTACCGTTTCTCTCTATTTTAAAAAATCCATCGCCTTCTATTGCAAAATCTAACTTTCCGTTTGTTTCAAGTAAAGATCCTTGTTCGAGATTTGGAATTACATCGTCCAAAACAACCGAACTATAAATGTTTCCTATCGGTTCGCCTTTTCCCTGTGCATTTTGATATGATCTAATCTCTTTTTCGTATACACTTTTAAATAGGTTAAAATCCTTTTTGTAACCTACTGTGTTAAGATTAGCCAAATTGTTGGAAATAGAGTTCAATTCAGCAAAAGAGTTGAGCATACCAGCCGTTGCATTGTATATTCCTCTCATTTTATTTCCCCCTGTGGTGGATGTTTCTAATTTACTTGTACTTTGTTTAATAATTCTATGTCTTCTAACAAAATTCCTGTACCTTTTGCACAAACAAGATGAGGATCTTCCGGAATGTACGTTCTTACGCCAGTTTGCTCTGATATTAATTTATCCAATCCTCTTAGTCTTGCTACTCCTCCTACTACTATAAGTCCATTTTGCATTATATCCGCAGCTAATTCTGGAGGAGTTTTTTCTAAAATATTTTTTATTTTATTAATTATTTCATTCAATATTGGTTTGATTGCATAGAAAATATCGTCCGAAGTTAGTTTTAAATTAGAAGGAAGTCCTGTTTTGATATTCTGACCTTTAACTTCCATTTCAAGATTTTCTTCTTGAGAAAAAGCCTTGCCTATGTCGATTTTTAACCTTTCAGCGGTAGTTTCACCGATCAAGAATTTATATCTTCTTTTAGTATATTTAATTATTTCTTGATCCATGGCTTCACCTGCAACTTTTATCGTTTCACTTATGACACAACCTCCTAAACTCAAAATTGCTAAGTCGGTTGTACCCCCTCCTATATCAATGACCATGTGTCCGTTAGGTTCTGTTATATCTATTCCACTGCCTATAGCGGCGGCTAAAGGTTCGCTTATAAGAAATACTTTAGAAGCTCCAATCCTACTCCCCGCCTCTTTAACCGCCCTTCTTTCAACGTCTGTAGTTAAAGCAGGTATCCCTATGATTAATCGTGGTTTGTACATATTAAAGCCTTTAGATTTGGCTTTTTTGACGAAATATCTCAACACTTCCTCTATGATGCTGGGATCCGTAATAACCCCATCCTGTACAGGCCTAATAATTTGTATTTGACTGGGAGTTTTCCCAACCATATCTTTTGCTTCTTTTCCTATTGCTAACAACTTTTTTTTACTTTTATCAACTGCTACCACTGAAGGTTCTTCAAGGATAATCCCTTGACCACGTTGATATACTACAAAGGTTGCAGTTCCTAAATCTATTCCTAAATCGGATTTTGCCATAATTTACCTCCTGTTTTTTCTTTAAAGGGATTTTAGAAACTCTTTCGTCATTATACATTAAGGGGCTACGCCCCTTAAAAACCCCCGAATTCAAAAATCAAAGCTTATTATAAAACCGTTTTGCACAAATCTGCAAAATGTGCCTGGCGGGAGTCGAACCCGCATCTTTGGATCCGGAGTCCAACGCTTTATCCGTTAGGCTACAGGCACATCAATTCATTACAATTAATATTTACCTGAATTTTTTCTCTGTTTTCTTTATTTGTTATGATTAAATCATAATAATCTTTTAGGTCTGTCATCAAAGTGGTACTTTCGAATCCTTTTTTGTAGTAGTACCAAAATACCCAAGGGTCTTTTGCAAAGATAGAAAAATTTTCAAACTCATTATTAATAGGAACATCCCAGATCAAAATATCTTTGTAACTTGAAAAGTCTTTTTTTAGATTATAAACTTCTTTTTCTACTAAGGCAATTGCGTTTCCTGGACTTTGAATAAAATTGGATAGAATGAGTACACTACTATTTTGGTCTTTGGTCCTTTTTACTTTTTTATAACTAACTTGTCCTCTAACCTCACTGTACAAAGAGGAAGTGGTCAATCTTTCATCTACAAAGTAAATTTTGCAGCCTATCTTTTCTTTTATCTTTATAGCTTCATCTATACTCAAAAAACTCTGTTTTGAATATCTCCCAGACATGGAAATTGGTAAACCAAACACGATTAAATCATCATGGCTTAAATCCAACGAAACCAAATATTCTAATAGTTTTTCAGACTTTATCGTCTCTTTTGGTAAGGGAATATTTATATCTTGTTTTAAAAAAGCTATTCCACAATTACTCGTCCCATAATCGATTCCATATATTTTTAAGTTTTTAAAAGTTCCCATACGATATCTTTCTCCAATTTGACTAAATCATATTTAACTCTATTTTCATCTAATATATAAATGGCTTTTTCCTTATCTTTAGAGGAAAAACAAATAACCGGTGCACAAGCTTGTAAAACGGACTTTGGCGGAGGAAAGATCTTACAAAAAACGCCGTTCTTCGTTAACATCTCTTTTATTTCTAATATTTGATAATTTTCATTTATCAAAACCAAATCTAGATCTAACGTTGTTCTCAAATCTTTACTCATCTTATAAACTACTTGCTCCTTCTTTGGGATTACCTTTCAAGAACTCAATTAATTCTCTTGTATCTAAATTTTCATAGAAATTGATGGAATTTTTCAATATCCAGTTATCTAATATATTTTCTTTGAAATTGGAACTTTCACGTAAATCCTTTAGGTTAAAATTATTCAATATTTCTACTTCTTCTTCATTTACCTTTATCAACCCAGCATCTTCCATCACGTTTAAAACGGTCTCTGATAACGATTTATCACCCTTCAAGAGAGAATCTTGTATCTCCTCTACTTTGTAATGACCGTCGGCTATAAAATCATAGACTAGTTTTAATACTTTAAAAGACGGGTACTTTCTTGAATATTCGTAAAGTAATTTAACTTTGAACCGATTACTGTAAGCCAATATGATAGTTGTTCTTTGAGTTTTTTTCATCCATGTAGAAACCAGGTCTAAAAGCTCTATGTCCGTCTTTGGAACATCAACGATTATCAAAATTGGAGAGAATTGTTTCACTTCAAACGCTATACCGTTGTTAGAAAACGAGGTTATATAAAAATTAGCTTTCTCATTTTTAAATTTTTCTCTAGAAATAAGTTTTTCCCTAAAACTCATTGAGTGGTTGAAAAGTCTTATATCGTTCTCATCAACTTGTAATTTTTCGTCTAACAGTCTCACTAAAGATTTTTGCCTCTCATAATCGTTCAAAACCAATATTTTGCCATTTCTTTCATTTGTATAATCCTTCAAAAGTCCCAGAATATTGTTCCTTTCTCTAACCACTTCAAAACTATTATTATTAGAGAAAGATATAAGGATTTTAAATCCTGCTCTTTTTAATAATTCTTTTAGCTCTTCGCTGTAAATAGAACTAAAAATACTAATTTTAGACTTTTGAAGAGCATATTTTCTAAATTGCTGATATTCAGGAACTTTTCTCACTACCGGATGAAATAATGAATAGAAGGGTTCGTCAATAATAATTTCAGCTTGCATAGAATCAAGTAATTCACGATTTTTAATAAATTTGGGTACTGTAACGAATATCACACTATAATTAGATATAAGTTCTGGTGTAAGGATGTATTGATTGTTAAAATATAATAAATTCTCAGGAAAATAAGTGTTTATTATCTTATATATATGTTCCAATAAACTATTTGTTGCAGAAACAATTATCAACTTTTGATGCTCTTCTAATGATAACTGAACTTTTTTCAGTAAAGAATCGTTTTTGATCTTACTCGGAAGAAACATCGCTACCTTATTTCTAGTTAAATTATCGTTTAATATTTCTATATTCATGATCTTGTTCAGCTCATCATGAAGAACATTAGATGCAAAGTTCAATTTTGCAGTTTCACCTTGTTGTATTTCCTTATTAACCATCAAATCTTGCAAGTAAAATTTAACGTAACTATTTTTTAAATTATAAGAGTTCTCTATTCTAAAGGTACCCACAAGATCTGTAAATAGGTCTCTTTTACTATTCTCTGTTAGCTCGCTTAATCTGTAACCCAAATCGTAACCTAAAATATCTATGATTAAGGAATCTTTATTGAGCGTTCCTGAAAAACTTTGAGAACCGTTACGAAAGAATCTTATGTTTTCTAATTTAGCGTTTTTTATCAAAAAAACTGGTTCTTGATTCCCATACCCAAAAGGTTCTAACTTGTTTATATCTTCAAACATCGTTTCCCATATTCCTTCTATTTCCATATCCACATCAATTTGAGATGTTAATTTTTTATCTCCATATAACTCCTTGTAAACCTCGTTAATCTCCTTTCTCAAAGCTTCTATATTTTTAGAAAGAATGGAAAAACCTGCAGCAAACTTATGACCGCCGAACTCTTCAAAAATCCCTCTTTCATTGACTTTGAGAAGGAGCTCCATTAAATCTATGCCCTGAGGACTTCTTCCTGAACCTTTACCCATTTCTTGATTTTTTGATATCATCAAAACGGGTTTATTGAATTGATTTGATAGTTTGGAAGCCACTATCCCAAGAACTCCCATATGCCAGTCTTCGCCGCTTAATACCAATACCGGATCCTTTTTGTATTCAGGGTACAAATCTAACAAACTTAAAGAGTACAGATAGATTTCCTTTTCAGTACTTTGTCTTTTTGAATTTAGTCGGAGTAATTCTGAAACCGCCTTTTTTAATTTTTCTTCATCTTTCTCAATCAACAAATTAAACGCAGACCGTGCGTCTGACATTCTTCCAGCAGCGTTTATCTTCGGAGCAACTTTAAAAGTGATGGTGCGCGAATTTATCTCAGAATCAACTATTTTCAATTCATCGAGCAAATATTTTAAGCCTTTGGTTGGATTAGTCTTTAACTTGTTCAATCCTATCTTAACCAAGTATCGATTTTCCGAAGTTATCGATACTATGTCAGCGATAGTACCCACTGCCACCAGATCTATATATTCAAAGGGGTCTAAAGAATTATCGTAACTTTTGTATAAGGCTTGTAGCAATTTAAAAGTTACGCCTACTCCTGCCAGGTCTTTGAAAGGATATTTATCGTCTTCCCTCTTTGGATTCAATATTGCATCAGCTTTTGGGAGATTTTCTTGGGGTAAATGATGATCGGTAACTATAACTTTCATTCCAAGACTTTTCGCATACTCAATTTCTTGTATGGATGTTGTACCACAATCAACAGTAATAATATTATTATAATTTTTACTTTTTAACTCTTCTATAGCTTTAACGTTTAGGCTGTAACCTTCTTCTATTCTAGATGGAATGTAAGAAGTTACATCGTAACCTATTTTTTTTAAGCCAAGATACAAAACTGAAGTTGCAGTTACCCCATCAACGTCGTAATCACCGAAGATCGCCACTTTTTCCTTTTTTTCTTTAATTTGTTTGAGAATTTCTACGGCTTTTGACATATCCTTCATCAAATAAGGGTCAAAGCTTTCCAATTCTAAATGGTTCAAAAACTTATCTCCTTCTTCGGGTGTTTCAATATTTCTAGATACTAATAATTTTGCCAAAAAGTCGGAAATTCCCAAAGCACTAGATAAGGTTTTTGCAACTTTATCTTTTTGTTGATAATAAGAAGCCTTTGGGTCCCAAAAAACCTTCCATTTACTCTCCATATTAAATTTCTCCCTTCTCTTATTTTTTTCTTTATAAATATTATACATTATTAGTACTAAAATATTAAAGAAAGATTTGTAAAGATTCAAAAAAGCTAAATTGTTGTATAATATTGAAGACTGGATGAATCCAATTAGAAGAGGTGCAAGTTAAGTGAAAAATATATTATTGATAATTCTTCTTTCTACTCTATCTATTTTTTCATGGGCTTTAACTCTCGATGAAATAGAAAATCTTTCAAAAAACCCCGCAACTCTGGAATTGTCATGGGAATATTTTTTAGAGTACATTATAGAAAATCCCAGTGATGCTAGAATTACAGATACAGGTTCATTGATATCAGCTAAAATCTCTTTGTTTAACAAATATAGAAATTATAATTTTGCCAACTTTATTATTTCTGAAGATCTAAAAAATTTTTGCATTAACTTGGGAGTAATAGGCACCAATTTTTCCATTCCAGAAGATGATACCAATAAAATTTTATTCATCTTTCCTGAAATTGTCCCTATTTTGAATAACATATTTAACACAGGGAATTTTGAAGAATCTTATTATAAATATTTGTATAAATTAGAAGGATTGAAAGAACATTTACAAGTAAATTCCTATGAAACCTTCATCAAAACAACTATAAGTAATTCTCTTTCTTCTCCAATTTATTTCGATGAAGACGTTGAAAAGTTTATTGAAGTTTTTGTACCAGCTAATAATTATATCTTGTTTGAAAAGTTTATTTCTGAATCCAAATATCTAGTCGATGAAGATAAGTACCTAGGAGCATATAAACTACTGACATTTTTAAACAAGCACAACTCAATAAATGAATCTATATTTACATATTCTCAACTTAAAAATTATTTTTCTTTGAAACAGAAATTAACTTCATTAAACGACCAGGTTTTCTTTGTCGAAAAACAAGAACTGTCTTCTTTTATATCTGAAGTGTACAAAGTTGGAGAGGATTTAAAGGCACTTACTATAGAAAAAAATTTACTTTACAACATATTTTTGCCGTTATTAAAAGCTTTGAATTCTAAATTAGAAAATATACAAGAAAAAGTACCTGTCGTTGATGAAAACTTTGAAAACTTGTCATTCTCTTTCAATGAACAAATAAATGCCGAGATTTTGAAACTGCAAATGCATATTACGAGAATAGAAAACTTGCCCATTGTGGTAGAAAGTGACAAAGCAACTTTGGTAGAACAACCAACAGACTCACAAGAAGCATCAGCAAGAAGAATCTTTGTTTATTTTTTGCTTTCCATTTTAGGTACCTTTATTGTAATTTTCTTGTATTTTGAATTGTACCCCTCTTATTCAAAAATCAACTTTTTATGTACATTGAAATTAGGGAGATATGCTGCTCATTTGGCGGAAAAACTCATTTTAAAAAATCCGGAAGATTACAAGGCGTTTCTAATTTTGGCAAAATCATATGAAGTTGCAGGGAAGTATAACGCATCAATCAACGCATACAAAACTGCCTTAAAATTAAAAGACAAAACAAAAGAAGGTGAATAAGTTGAATTTTTTAGTAATTTCAACTACTCTAAAAAATATACTCGTTGTATTAAAAGATGAAAAGAATAATATTTATTCAAGGACTTTGACTGAGAATAAATCCGGTAATTACCTTGCTAACGCGATCAAGGAAGTAGCAGAAGAATCAAAAACAAATATAAAAAATATAGATGAATTTGGTATAGATATAGGTCCCGGATCTTTCACCGGGATCAGAGTAGCTATTTCTACTTTACAAGGGCTTTTAATAGATAACCCAGAAAAAGAAGTTTATACCTTTTTCTCTTCTGATGTTTTGTACCGTTCCGCTGTGAATAACAATCCCAATCTTAAGGAAAAAAAGTTGGCTGTCTTGAAAAGAGCCCGAGAAAATGCCGCATATGCATCTATATACAAAAACGGGAAAAGAATCTTTGGCCCACAAATGGTCTTTGGAGAGTTTTTAAGAGATTCTTTGAACAATTGTATTTTGATAAATGAAGAAGCAGAATATTTTAAAAACAAATACAAACTGGAAAATGAAGTACTTTATTCAAACATTGATGAAAAGTCTCTAATTGAAGAAGTTATCAAAGGAAAGAGAGTAAAAATAAAAAACTTGGAACCTCTTTATCTTCAAAAACCTTTAGCGGTTGAAAATTTAGAAAAGCAAAAAAACAAAATAGGTCAATGATGAATATCTGTTTGCCTATTTTGTTTTAAAATCCTTATCTAAAATAATATGCAATGAGAAACCTACAAAATAACTCAAACTGTAAAGTATGTTTATAGGGGTTCTATATTTTAAATTAAGTAAGTAAATAAGGAAAGAGAGTATACCACCCGTTAAAAATGAATGCCACAATCCTCTATGTTTCGATAGTTTGTTAAAAATTATTCCCAAAAGTAATCCAACTAAAGTGCCTAAAACTATTATAATAAAATTCGAAAGGTTATAAGGAAAAGGTAGATATTCTTTATACAAGAAATCATATTCAAAGAGATAGTATACACTTCCAAAGATTAAAAACAACCTTAATAATCTGTTTATAAAAGAGCTTTGGTGGTCAATATCTGGGAAATCACTCCCAACAACAAAGAGAAAATAAGAAATCACGATCTCAGTGGAAACATAATAAACCTCGTAAAACAAATGACTATAAACAATATTGAACAATAAAAAAAATACAGGAAATCCAAAAATACCGCTTAATATGTGAGTTTTAAAATTAGGCATTTTTTATATCTCTTATCTGCTCCTTTTCATCAAATGCTAGCACTTCTATAGGAAGCCTTTTTGTCCAAACTTCTATAATCCCGCCATTTTTAATATCTTTATAAAAAAGGACTTTTGGATCAAAAAAACTAATCGTTTTAGAAAGTGTTTTAAAAATGGGCCTGTTGTATTTTTTCAGTTGATTTAATGTTTTGGTGGTGAACTTATCTACAATTAAAGAATTGGCTCCTCCTTCAAACAAAAAATCAAAATAATCTGATATTTCTGTGATATTGATGTTTTTTATCTCACCGTGAGCTAAATTAAAAGTTCCGCAAGTAACAAATTCACCAACAAATTTATACAAAGGCGCTCCTTCCAATTGATAGTACTTTTCAAACCTTTTTAAAGCCTCAGGAGTAACAAATATAATTTTCCCTGTATACAGAATATTGTCACCATTTTTTAATTTTTTTAGCGTATCTAAAGAAACAGGATAATTTATGTTAAGCAAAACACATTAGCCTGCCACTGAAAACATAGACAAACATGCCTATATCCAGAAGTTTCCTGCTTCAACGTGTCCCGCCTCGATATATATCTACTACGGTTTGTTTGACACTCCACAGGCGTGAATTCCCGACTGGCCATCGGTACACATATGCAAAGCAATTTCAACAAGCTATCGCATATTCTTTGGCATTCTTCAGATTAATTGCTGCGTTCAAATCTCTATCTATTTTCGATCCACATTCTTCGCAAATGTAAACTCTGTCTGATAATCTTAGGTCTTTCTTGATATTACCACAATGAGAACATATTTTACTTGATGGATAAAATCTTGAAACTATCCTCAATTGAATTCCTAAATGTTTACATTTGTTTTCGAGTCTAATCTTGAAATAGTGGAAATTCTGTTTTGCAATTGCTTTTGATAAATGCCTATTCTTCATCATTCCTTTAACATTCAAATCTTCGATAGTGAAATATTCTGGTTTGGTTTTCACCAGTTCACAAACTACTTTATTCACATAGTCATGACGTTTGTTTTTAAGTTTTTGATGAAGTTTCTGGACCTTTAATACTTGTTTGTCTATATTTTTTGCAGAATTTGTGGCAGTACCTCCTTTCTTTTTATTTTCGTATTTTTTTGATAACCGTCTCTGCTCACGCTTAAGTTTTTTTTCGAGTTTTTTAATTTCTTTGCTTTTATTTATATTTTTCTTCTTAATACCGTTACTAGCTACTACAAATTCTCTTATACCTACATCGATACCAATCCCTTCGGAGAATGATATATTGTCTTGCTTTATTTCTTTTTCAACTGCCGTGAGGCTGTCTTCTTCTACAAGAACGCTAACATAATATCTACCTGCTTCAAAAGAAACTGAACCACTTCCAACTTTAGCATTTGTAGGGATGTAGCCTTTTTCTTTTATTCTGACAAATCCCAATGTTGGTATTTTTACTCTATGTCTTTCAATCGTCCAATCAGTTTTATTGTTTCTAGGGAAGTAGGCTTTAACGTCATTATTCTTTCTCTTTTTGAATCTAGGAAATTTCGATTTACCTTTAAAAAACTTTTTAAAAGCTCTTTCGCCATTCATAATTGATTGTTTAACAGCTTTACTCGATACATCTTTTATCCAATTGAATTCTTGATTGTTCGGTATAAACTCGTTATTTAACCATACTGAAAACTCCATACCCGAAACAAATCGTTTTTCTTTTTCATAAATCTCCTTGTTATGTGCAATGTAGAAATTGTATATAAACCTACAAGTACCTATCGTTTTGTTAATCTGTTGTTTTTGTTCAGGTGTAGGATTTATCTCTGTTTTGTAACTCTTTAGCAACTTCATCATCACCCTTTATTTGTTTTTCATATTTTCTCAGTCCATAGATTTTACACGAAAAAACATGAATAATTGATACTAAGTCATCTACTAATTCTTCCTGTGGTGATAGTTTCTCATTGTTTACTACAATAATTTCTACACCATTAGATTTTAAAAATCTTTCAAACCAATCATAACCAAAACGAATAAATCTATCTTTGTGTGCAATTAATATTGTTTTTACTAAACCTAACATACAATCTTTTATCAATTTATTCCACTTTTTACGATTCTAATTTAGTCCAGAGCCAATATCCTCAAGTATTTCATCAACAATAATTCCTTTTGCGTTAGCATATTGTTTTAAAAATTCCACTTGATTTTTTAAATCATCTTTCTAGTAATTTGTTGAAACTCTTGCATAAATTATCGTTTTCCCATGTTTAGAATTACTTTCACCTATATAATCTATGTATTGCTTGTGAGTATAATAACGTCTATTTGTTGGACTACGAAATGCCTTAAGTATCCCTTCTCTGTCCCATCTTTGCAATGTTTTTACCGATACACCAATCATTTCTGCAAATTCATGCGGTTTATATGTGTTCAGATACCATCACCTCTTATAGGTATATTTTACCACATATAAACACATTCGTCAGTATATTTTTTAACTATTTTCGCCCTCCTTATTGTTTTCCTACTACTTAATTGTACTCAGTTGAGAACACTTAGGCTTTCAAATATCGGATTTTAGTCGTATTTACTGACTATTTCATACGTTAATGTTTTAAGAGAAATAACAAAATCCACATTCTCAATAACAACACGATCGTCGGAGTTCAAAGTTACCGGAGCAAAATTCAATATTCCTTTCACACCGGCTTCTATCAATATATTTGCAACCTCTTGAGCCACATTTGACGGAACAGTTAATATCGCTATTTCAAAATCAAGATCATTGTTTTTATTTTTTAACTCTTTAATATGTTTTATGAGAATACCGGGTAACAAAACAGAATTGATTTTTCTTTTATCTACATCGTACGCCGCAACTATTTTAAACTTGTATTTTTCTAATTCAGGATAATGAGAGATAGCCTTACCAAGATTTCCCACCCCTATAATTGCAACATTCCAAATTCTTTCCGTCCCTAAAATCTTTTGAATCTTTAAACACAGATTTTCAACATCGTATCCTACTCCCCTCTTCCCAAACTCTCCAAAATAAGATAGATCTTTTCTAACTTGAGAGGCTTTTATGTTTAGAGCTTCAGCGATCTCATGAGAAGAGGTCTTTGGTATTCCATCCTCCCGTAACTCTCTTAAAAATCTATTGTACATGGCTAGTCTTTTTATTGTAGGTTTAGGCACTTTTGGTGATTTCATATTCATGAGAAAGTTCTCACCAACGTGTTAATGATATTTCATTTACAACCTGGTGAAAAACTTTTTTTCACCTCCTATTTGTTATTTCTTATTTGACCACTATGTTTATAATCTTTTTAGGAACGTAAATAATCTTTTCAATCTTTTTACCAGAGATATATTTTTGAACTTTATCATCTTCTATAGCATAACTTTTTACTTCCTCTTCGTTCAAATTGGCACCAACCGTTATCTGAGTTCTCAACTTCCCGTTTATTTGTACAGCTATAGTAATTTCTTCTGCTTTTAAAGCATCTTTATCGATCTTTGGCCAACTTGCTTTAAATATAAAATCATCTTTTCCAAAATTCTTCCATAATTCTTCGCTTATGTGGGGCGCAATAGGAGATAACATCAATACAAAATCTTCAGAAAATTCTTTTAGTAAGTTGAGGTTCCAATCTTTATCGTCCGTGTTATTTAGATATGAGTTTAATTCATTCAAAAGTTCCATAAGTGAACTTACAGCAGTGTTAAATTGAAAATTGCCTTCTATATCGCTCGTTATTTTCTCAATAGTTTGATGCAACTTTCTTCTTAAATCCTTTTCAGATTTATTTTTCAAAGGATAATTTGGCTTATTTTCAAGATGAATTATCTTGTCCTGTATTTTCATGTACGTATTCCAAACCTTATTCAAGAATCTATATGTCCCTTCTATGCCTGAATCATTCCATTCAGCATCCCTTTCGGGAGGAGCCATAAAAAGAATGTAAGTTCTCAAGGCATCAGTGCCATATTTTTCTATCATTTCTTCAGGAGACACAACGTTACCTTTTGATTTAGACATCTTAGCCCCGTTCCTGTATATCATACCCTGAGTGAAAAGATTTTTGAAGGGCTCATCAAAGCTAATATAGTCAAGATCTTTCAATACTTTGGTTATGAATCTTGAATAAAGTAAGTGTAATATTGCATGTTCGACTCCACCTATATACTGATCTACAGGTAACCAATTATCTACATCCTCTTTATTGAAAGGTTTATCTTCCAGTTTTGGATTCACATATCTTATATAGTACCATGAGCTATCCACAAAGGTATCCATAGTATCAACTTCTCTTTTAGCTTTCCCACCACATTTTGGACATGTTGTTTCTTTAAAATCGGGATGATCGATCAAAGGACTTTTGCCGGTTGGCTCAAATTCAACATCCCTAGGAAGTTTTACGGGCAAATCATTTTCAGGCACAGGAACTACCCCACATTTTTCACAATATACAATGGGAATAGGAGCTCCCCAATACCTTTGTCTTGATATGAGCCAATCTCTCAATTTGTACTGGGTGACAACTTTTCCGACCTTTTTGTCTTCTAACCATTGAGAGATTTTCTTAATAGCTGTTTGGTTATTTAATCCCGTAAATTCTTCAGAATTGACCAAAACACCTTCACCAACGTAGGCTTTTTCTAGAATTTCTTCAGTCAACTCATCATCTTCAGGCATAATAACAATTCTTATGGGAAGATCATATTTTTTCGCAAATTCAAAGTCCCTTTGATCATGTGCAGGAACAGCCATAATTGCTCCAGTACCGTATTCATACAAGATATAATTCGCAACGTAAACAGGAATCTTTTCTCCATTCACAGGATTTATTGCGTAACTTCCGGTGAAAACACCCTCCTTTTCAGCTCCCTCAGCGGTTCTTTTAAACCTATCTTGCAAACTTACTTTTTGCAAAAATTGATTTACTTTCTCACTATATTCTGGAGTTGTTAATTCCTCTACAAGAGGGGATTCGGGAGCCAATGCCATAAAGGTAACTCCCCACAAGGTGTCAGGTCTGGTAGTAAAAACTCTCAAGCTTCCTTTACCATTATCCAGCTTAAATTCTACTTCTGCTCCCACACTTTTACCTATCCAATTTTTCTGCATTGTTTTGACATTCTCAGGCCAGCCATTCAATTTTTCCA
Source organism: Petrotoga sp. Shatin.DS.tank11.9.2.9.3 (assembly GCF_003665005.1). Classification (NCBI taxonomy): domain Bacteria; kingdom Thermotogati; phylum Thermotogota; class Thermotogae; order Petrotogales; family Petrotogaceae; genus Petrotoga; species Petrotoga sp. Shatin.DS.tank11.9.2.9.3. The sequence goes on along the minus strand of NZ_JGVT01000005.1, from coordinate 190,040 downwards.
AATCATTTAGCAGCTTCTCAGCGTAGTCAGTTATTTTGAAATACCATTGTTCTAACTGTTTAATTTCCACAACCGTTCCGCATCTTTCACATCTTCCGTTCACAACTTGTTCATTAGCGAGAACCGTTTTACAGTTTGGACACCAATTAACAGGTGCTTTTTTCTTGTAGGCCAATCCATTTTTATACAATTGTAAAAAAATCCATTGTGTCCATTTGTAGTAATCTTCTTTACATGTTATAACTTCTCTTTCCCAATTATAGCTGATGCCTAACTTTTTAATTTGATTTCTGATGATATTGATGTTTTGCATAGTCCAATCTTCTGGATGAATGTTCCCCTTTTCTATAGCAGCATTTTCAGCGGGTAGCCCAAACGCATCAAATCCAAAGGGATGCATGACACTGTACCCTCTCATCCTTTTGTATCGAGCTATAACGTCACCAATAACATAGTTTTTTACATGGCCAACATGGAGGGTCCCGGAAGGGTAAGGAAACATTACCAAATCATAATATTTTTTTTGGTACTCATCATTCGACACTTTAAAAGCATCTTTTTCTTGCCAGTTTTTTTGCCATTTTCTTTCTATCTCTTGTGGGTTGTAAGTTTTTTCCATCTATAGTCATTCCTCCAATGCTATCTATGATTTCTCTTTTGTTAATTATACCACAATTGACTATTTTCCTGTAACCGTTGGAATATAGAGATTTAAATCTTCCATTATGTTTGAAATATCTTTGTCGGGATGTTTGATAAGTCTGTATTGACCAGGTTCTTTTATTAGAAAAAAGGTATTTTCAGGTACTCCGCTCCTAAATGAAGCGTTAAAAGGAAGTGTGTAGGTATATTGAGTTTCGATGGAAGGCTCTTTAAAAAAGTAAAATTTGTAGGGATTCAATCCTGGCTTTAAATTTCCTTGAAAGATGTATCTACCTTCTGGGTTTCTAAACGCCACCCACACATCGGAAGAACCTATAATATATATCTGAATGTAACCGGCATCTGATGGTTCATCTAAATTAGTGATAATTTTATCCAGATCGTTTAGATTTTTTTCTAAAAAGTTGTTTGAAACTATAAATTTTTCAACTACACCATCTGGTTCGAAATATCTATTGAGATCATTGATCTCTTTTTCCTGAGCCTCCAATTTTTCATTGACTGTTGAATTCAATCTATTGAATTGACTTTGCAGATCCTTTCTAAGTTCTATTACCCTAATCTCTGTGACAATGGATAAAACTATCGCTACTAAACTTACCACAAAGATAGTTATCTTAAATTTCATATTTACCTCCGAAAATCTCCGCTATATTATTGTATTCTTCTATATTTCTTGCGAAAATTTTTTTTATCTTCTGGATGGTGTTATCGACTTTTTTTGTATTTATTTCCATTTTATCCCCGATTTCTTGATATGAGTATCCATCTATCCATAATTCAACAATTTCCCTTTCGTTGCATTCGAGTTGTTCAAGACTCTTTGATAAAAAATATTCCTTGAGAAAATCCTTCTTTTCAGTATCAACGCTTTCTATATAATAATCGGCGTTTTCTGTAAATTCGTCGTCTGTGTTTTCCATACTTACAGCTTCTGTCAAAACTTTATGTTTATTTCTGTTCAAGTAGGTGACAAAAGACTTGATCTCCGAAGAGATATTCATATAGGCAAAGCTTGAAAATTTAGCGTTTGCATCTTTTCTGAAATTATATACTGCTTGAATTAAACCCACCAAACCTATTTGTAAAAAGTCTTCGAATTCCAGCCATGTTCCATAATATTTTCCAACAATCGATTTCACCATAGGTTCAAACTTTTCAAGAATTATGCCTAGGGCTTGGTTGTCTCCTATTTGTGCAAGTTCTATAAGTTTATCCAAATTCATTCCCCTTAGCCTATAGATATGCCTACTCATATTGCTCCTCACAGCTACTAGATATTTAATACCTTTAACAACCTGAAAGATTTATATTTATAGTCCTTTTGCTTAATTCATTACAAAATTCAACTTTATTGATTCTTTTCTATTATACTACATTCAGCAAAATACTTTCAAAAAAAAGGGCGCCAAGCGCCCTTTTTTATGATTGTCTAAACCTTTGTTTTTAAAACCCTATGGCAAAACTTGATTTGAATGTAAACCCGTTCAAATCAAAAATTTTTTCAAGATCCTTTGCAGTAAGGGATAACTCCGTTCTACTTTCAATAATTCTGCTATCTATTCCAAAACCTAAGAATGTACTCCAATAATCATGATAATTTTCAATACCAACTGTCAACGGGATAAAATTGAAAAGAGAAGTTTTAGCTTGTACACCCCAGTCGATCTCTTGAGTATCCACATAGAACTCACCATATGGAATGACATCAAGTAAAACTACCGGTATCCTAAAAAATCCAGTAACACTCATTGGATAAGCATATGTTTCATTTACAGATTCAACCTCAATAGGTGATGAACTACTGGAATCTTCACCAAAAAGACTAATCGTTTCTTGATAAGAGATCTTGTAAGAAACCTTTGCCGGTATAACCGTTATGTTTTTTACAGCGATCCCCACAACAGGATTTTTAATCTCTCCAAAGGTTACACCTGCATCTATGGAATGTCCTGCATCGGTTAAAAATTTATCTGTTATGGTGTTAAACGTTATACTGTCAAGCTCATCACTGTTAAAAGGAGAGAACAAATCAACGTTCATGTTCAACTGGGCCGTTATTGTTCCTTCCTCTGTATCTGTAGAAAACTCGTATCCAATATCTGATTCCTCGGTATAGACTATGGGCAAAAATAAGTTGTAAACCAACCCAACCGACATACCATCGAAATTATAAGAAGCGTACGCCCCTGCTTTAAAAGATGTATCCAAATTTAACAACATCGTACCTTCGTCAGGTGTATTTATTTCATTACCATTGGCGATAAGATCTATCAAATCGTTTGGTACCGTCAAATCGCTTTTTAAATCACCATTGAGTACAACCCCAACACCCAAATCAAAGATATTTACTACTAAGTGTCCTTCAACATTATCATTGGTTATAAAGAATAAATCATCCGCTCCTAAGGAGGCATATATATCGTCGAAATCAACGGTAAACTTTGTAGCGGTCAATATGGGTAAAAGGTCTGCTACTTTGTAAGCGTTTTGATAGACCATTATATCTGGAGAGAGCTCAATTTCAAAATAATTTCTTTTACCTATTGATTCTAACAAAAGCGGATTCAAACTACTATCAAAAGATCTCAATCCTTCTGAAAAAATGATCAAAGAAATCGAAGAAACTATTAGCAATATTATAAACAATTTTTTCATAGTCATCCCCTCCTTTATTGTGCCCTTATAGGAATCGGTATTGTTATGTCTGTACCAAGATCCAACCAGAGGCTAAGATCTAACCTACCATCCATATTCAAAGTTCCTGTCTCTGATTGTGGTAATATTACTGTGAACACCAAATTGAAAGGAACCGTATCTTTCATATCTTCGATAAGGCCTGTTAAATTAAATTCAACAGTTTTATCTTCACCGACCGTTATTACCTTCGTTTCAGGTTCTGAGGCAGTAGCTTGATTATTTTCAACATCCCACCCTTGAACTTCCATCTTTAAGGGCAAACCAGTCGTGTTGTCGTAATCCATGTGAAGTATTAATGATTCCATATCATCGAGTATATCGCTCAAAACATCAGAATCTTCACCAGATCTGCCAAAGATATCCTCTTGGGGTACTTCATCTTCATTTGTATACAGCTCTACATCGTCGGTTATTGTGAATTCAAAAGGAAAATCCACCAAGAGTGCTATTGTTGTCGTTGCATACGCTGTAGATTCACTAGCAAAAGTTATTGACATAGATTCCAAAATCAAATCATTTTCAACATTAAAAAGATCTGCCAAATCAGTTTTAACTCCTGATGTTAATTTTTTAGGGCTACCTCCTGAAGTCAATGTGGCGTCAACCGTTACCCCTGTTGCATTTGTTACTACAAGAGTGGCTGGAAGAGAGTCTAATTTAATATCCTCCAAGATCCCCAAATCAATTCCTGAAAAAGAGGCTAACGGTTCAGGAGAAGTTAGAAGAGTATATTCGTCCGCAGGAACCGAACTAAAATCAAACGGTGCTATTTTAACCAAAATTTCTTGTCCGTCGAATATTTTCAAATCTACCCCATAAGTCAAGGGATTATCAGACTTTTGTGTGACGGTGGCATCGGAACCAAAACTTTCACTTAAACTACTTACAATATCTTCAGTATCCACTAAATCGGACATTGTAATACTTTCTGTTGCAATAGGTGCTTGAATAGTTGGATCCATTTTTAACTCAATCTCTTCAAGTGCACAGGACGTAAACAAAAATATACTTACAACTAACAACAAAAATACATAATAAAACCTTTTCATTTTTCTCACCCCCAAATTTATTTTTTTTCGCTACCTTTAGAAACTTTAAAACCTGTTTTAGCAGTCTTTCATCTTACAACTAACCAGAAAGTACCTGTGTTTTTTTGAAAACCTAAAAATCTCTAATTTATTTAAAACATCAGATTATACCATATTTATCTAAAATTAGATTATTTTTTTTAACTTCCTAAATTAATTTGATAATACTTTCTTTCCAAATAAAAAGAAAATGCAAAATAATTTAATTTTTTCGAATACGAGCCTTAATAATAATTAGCTATAATAAAAATACCCATCCCCCCGAAACATCATGATTGATATTTCGGCCCATCCAATGAGGACGCGTTTGCGTCCTCATTGTTTTATTCCCCCCACTTATTTGCCTATGAAAAGTTCGATAAAAGTCTATTTCTTACCTCTTCCACATCTCCTAAGGATTTTATATCTCCAGGCTTAGGGACTTCTTCTATACTCCATGGTCCAAATTTGATTCTTTTCAATTCTATAACTTGATAACCTAAAGCCTTTATCATGAGTTTTATCTGCCTTTTTTTACCTTCGTTTAAACTGATTTGCAAAAGGGATAGATCTTTTTCTTTTTTCAAAATTTTCACCTTGGATTTCATGGTTTTATATCCGGTTTCAAGTGTGATACCTTCTTCCAACGTCTGCAATTCTTTTTTTGAAGGCGTACCTTTTACCAATACTTCATAAACTTTTGTGACTTTATTTTCAGGTCTTAACAGATAATTGGCTAACTCACCATCGTTTGTCAGAAGCAAAATGCCGCTTGAATCATAGTCAAGCCTACCTACGTAAAAAACTCTTTCTTCAATCTTTCCTTTCAGCAAATCATTTATTGTCTTTCTGCCGTATTGGTCTTTGAAAGTACACAAGACTCCTTTGGGTTTGTTCAAAAGGTAATAAACTTTGCTTTCAGCTTTCTTTTGTAGCTCGGAAAGATAATATTTTTTATTGTTAAATTCTATGAAATCATTTTCTTGTAATTCATACCACGGTTCTTTAACCAATTTACCGTTGACTTTCACGCCTTTAGTTAATATGTACTCTGAGGAATGTCTTCTACTCAGAGATATTATTTGAAGAGCCTTTTGTAGCTTCATTCTTTTTCATTTCCTCCAACTTTTTCAACGTTTTATCTGGTAAGAATTCGTAAAATTTTTCGGTAAGATGGTAGTATGTATGGTTTTTCTTTTTACTTTTTTTAACTAGATCGTATTCCATTAATTTCTTTAGTTGATAGTAACTATTTTTACCTCTGATTTTTTCCATTTCAACAACCCTGCTATCTCCATTCATAAATAGTATCGCTAATACTTCGAATTGAGTTTGTGTTAACTCAAATTTTCGAGGATTTGGAAAGATCATAGATTTTATTTCTGGCTTTATTTCAAATCGGTATTTGTTGCCATTTCTTATCAATTCGACACCATGTTGGTCACCAATATAATGCAGTTCTATTTCTTCTAAGTAATGCTTCAATTCTTCTTCTTTTATCTTTAAACGTTTGGAGATCTCTTTGAAAGATATACCGCTGGGCTTTGAGAATATTAATGCTTCTATCATTCGAATTTCTACATCTATTTTCTCTTTAGCCATTCAAATCACTTCCGAGATTTTGCGAGCTGAGTTTAATGAAGAGACCTTTTTCATATTTGAAAAAACCACGATTTACCAAAATTAGGGAAGCTAAAAACATTACCAAAAAATTCATCTTTTTATGTTGGGCATATTCGAAAAGATCTAGAATATTAAACTCGTCTTTTTTTTCGAGCATTCCTATTGCATCTTCTATACGATAACTTTCCCTGATAATCTCGAGCTTTTTTTGCTTTGTGATGTAATCATCGAAGAACTTTATCAGCTGATTTTCAACGATCTCTTTTTCTATTGATACCTTATTCTTAACTCCAACAGGTTTTTTCTTATCTTCACCAAAATCTTTTTTAATAACCTCTTGAGCTTTTTTGATAACATCGTAATTTTCAATGGTTTCGTATATGACCTCTCTATGTTTTCTAAATTCTTTGTCGTTATTAGAATTGGGAAGTAATTCTTTGGACTTCAAAAATGTCAAATAAGACGCTAATTCTAAAAATTCTCCTATGGAGTTTAAATCATTGAAGTTATCGTTGACGTAATCAACGAATATATCTGAGATGTAACTCACAGAGATTTTCCTAACAGGAATCTTTTTTTCTTTAATTAATTCAACGAGTTTAAAAAAAGGTCCAGAAAATATGTCTAATTTTATATCAACATAGTTAAAGTTAATTATGAGTTCCTCCTTACCACCTTAAATGTAAAGCCTCTCTAACCTCTTGCATAGTTTGTTTGGCAACCTTTCTTGCCTTTTCGTTCCCATCTTGGGCTATTTCTATTGCATCTTCTTCAGAAGTAGAAGATAATTTATCCCAAACTGGTTCAAGTCTTTCTTTCATGTTTTTGATCAACAACTTTTTACAGTCAACACACCCGATCCCGGCTGTGGTGCAACCATTCCATACCCAATCTTTTTCTTCTTGGGATTTGGTGAATGCCTTATGGTAATCCCATACTGGGCATTTTTCAGGATTTCCAGGATCTGTTCTTCTTATCCTAGCCGGATCGGTCATCATGGGTAGAATTTTCTCTTTCAATTCTTTCTCATTAGTTTCTATGTTTATAACGTTACCATAGCTTTTAGACATTTTCCTTCCATCTGTGCCTGGTAGTTTTGGCACTTTGGAAATGATCGGTTGTGGTTCAGGAAATATTTCTTTGTACTTCATATTAAACTTTCTTGCGATTTCTCGAGTGAATTCCAAATGGTATATTTGATCTTCCCCAACCGGCACACTATCTCCTTTATATATTAAAATATCAGCAGCTTGTAAAACAGGGTATCCTAAAAAGCCTAAGTTAGTTAAATCTCTAGTTGATATGTTGCTTATTTGTTCTTTATAGGTTGGTATTCTTTCTAATCGTGAAACAGATGCTATCATACTAAAAATTAAATAAAGTTCCGCGTGTTCTTTTATGGCGGATTGAACAAATAAAACACTTTTTTTAGGATCCAACCCTACCGCCACATAATGCCTTATTATGTCAAAAGTAGAAGGTTGTATTATCTCGGGTGTATCATAATGAGAGGTCAAGGCATGCCAATCAGCGACGAAGAAAAAATTTTTGTCTGATTTATTTTGAATCTCTACCCAATTTTCTAAGGTAACAAAGTTTCCTATGTGTAATTTACCAGTAGCTCTCATTCCACTTAGAACGGTCATCTTTTACCTCCGTTTATTATATGTTTTTTTCTGTTCTTAATTATTATAGCATAGATTTGCTGTTAAGGGGCTTTAAAATTATATAAAGAAGTTATTCTTTTCATAATTTTTATGGTATTTCCTTTAGGATACACAAACTTCCATAAAGAATTAATAAAATGAATCAATAGTATGACTGGGTTAATCGTTAAAGTTTTCTTAAGATAAGTCGATAATGAATAGGTGAGAAATAATACAAAGGAAGTGAAGACCATGGATAGTAACCCTTATGTTGGTACTTTTCAATTAACTGGTGCCGTTTCAGGAATGGATACACAAGCAATGGTCCAAAAATTAATGGAAGTAGAACAACAACCTTTAAATAGAGCTCAAGAAAAATTTAATACCCTTACCTACAAACAAAATCTTTGGATGCAAGTTGACAACAAGCTGGAGGATTTTTATGATTATCTGATCACTTTCAAATTGAAGAGTACTTTGATTCCAAAAAGCGCCATATCTTCTGACGAGAGCGTATTAACCGCTACTGCTCCTGCAGATGCTGATAATTCAACTTTTTATCTGAAAGTTAATTCATTGGCTTCACCTACCGTTCTTTTAGGGGAAAACATAGACTCAACGATTAAAAAAAGTTCAACTGTAGGAGAGGTTATAGGTACAACAGGGGATTCAACTTTTACCATAACAAAAGGAAGTGATTCTGATACTATAACCGTTTCAGACAGTGAAACTATTCAAAACCTTATAGACAAAATAAACGCTTCAACCTTGGGAGTAGAAGCAAAATTTGATGATGCAAACGGTAAATTTTTTATTCTCAACAAAGAAAATGGAAATGTTGATATTAACTTATCTGCCACTTCGGGCTCTAACGGTGAAACCTTAATTACAAAACTTAATTTAAATGGAACACCTGCAGCAGACAGCGATAATACTGTTAGGACCTTAGGGAGTTTGGGACAGGTTGAATTGTCTTTTGATGGGAGCATGACTATCACCACTTATGACGGCCTAACAGAAAACACTTTGAACGTTTTCGGTACAACGATCGATTTAAAATCAACCTCTAGTAGTTATGTGAAAATTTCTATTGAACAAGATATAGACAAGAGTGTTGAAAAGATAAAGGAATTTGTCGATAAGTACAACGAAACGATTAATTATGTTTATGATTTATTACATGAAGACCGAGTTACCGATAAGCCTACTGAAGAGATGACAGAAGAAGATTATATGAAAGGGATGCTAAAAGGGGATAATAACTTAGAGAAAATATTTTATAATTTAAGAAATATGGTTTACTCACCTGTAGATATAGAACAATCTGGTTCTCAATATAATGCGCTTTTTGATATTGGCATAACCTCAGGAGATTTAGGGGCTGGTTATGAGAATACAATGAAAGGACTATTGAGCGTTGATGAAGATAAACTTAGAGAGGCTTTGAATACTAATGCTGAAGATGTTTGGAAGTTGTTTGCAACAAACGATACAACTAATAAAGAATATGGTTACGCTCAATCTGTTCAGAATTATTTGTATGAGGTAACTAAGTTCAATGGCTATATAGATCAAATTGCCGGAACGAACGGCACCATAGGTAACGAGATGAGACGACTAGCAAATGAAATGACCAACCTATTAGACAGGCTTCACAGAAAAGAAGCACAATATTATGCACAGTTCTCAGCTATGGAACAAGCCATTCAACAATTGAACGCACAAGGATTGTACATACAAAACGCTTTTTCTAACCAATAGATAAATCAATAACCGGTACTGTTTTAAAACAGTACCGGTTATTTTATTTTGACTATTTTTATTTTTTTACCCAACAGATTTTTCTTGTGCAGCTTCAGCTTCTTTTTCAGGTTGAACAACTTCGTAATTTTGATCCGCGTACAACTTCAAACCTGTTCCTGCTGGGATAGGTTGTCCTACTATCACGTTTTCTTTTAATCCTTTCAACCTATCTACTTTACCTTCTATAGCTGCCTCTGTTAGTATTTGTACAGTTTGCTGGAATGATGCAGCTGAAAGCCATCCTTCCCTTTCTAAAGAAGCCTTTGTGATTCTTAACAACCTACGTTCATATTTTATCGTATCTTTTGGATTTATAAGATATTTTTTGGATGTGCCTACTAGATGAGTTTTACCATCTTCAGTTGTAATCTCTTTATATTCTTCATATACTTCAATCTCTTTAATGTTTGTTTCGATAATTTGGTTTAAAATTTCTTCAGTTATCTCTGTTCCTAGTTCAAAGATCTTATCTTCTTCCTCTTCTTCATCCTCGGCAGGAATTATAACCCTCTTTGCCAACTTTTTACCAACAACTAATTCTCTGTTTTCTGTTATATAGGAGTTTTCTTCCAATATTTCCTCGTTGATTTTCTGCACCTTACCATAACTTACTAAATCTCCCGGCATGAAGTCGGTATCTCCACCGTCTATAATCTCCACTTTGTTGATCATCTGTCTAATTATTATTTCAAAGTGTTTATCATGTATGTCAACACCTTGTTCAGCATATATTTTCTTTATTTCACTTAGCAAATAATTTGCCAAAGGTCCTACTCCCAATTCTTTGAGTATATTTCTGGGTTTTATATTCCCGGTTGTTAACCTTTGACCCGCTAGTACTTTATCTCCTTCTTCTACAACTGCTTTCGTCCTATAGTCAGCTTCATAACTTTCCAATTCTCCATCTGAATTTTCGATTATTATCTTTAATCTTCTTCCTCTCTTGTTTTCAGTATCTCTTTCAATAGCTCTTACTATGCCTTTTGTCTTCGAAAATTCACCTTCAGGTCCTTTTGTCTTTTTTCTTGCTTCAAACAATTCTTCAGCTCTCGGTAACCCTTGGGTTATATCCGAAGTAGTGGCTATACCACCAGTATGGAATGTTCTCATAGTTAACTGCGTACCTGGTTCACCTATGGATTGTGCAGCAATTATTCCTACAGCTTCTCCTCTATTGACTAATTTGTAATTCGAAAGATCCATTCCATAACACTTTGCACAAAGACCATTTTCAGACTCGCATGTAAGAGGCGATCTTATGAAAATAGATGGCCTAACAGTAACCGTTTTTATGCCATGTTTTTCGAGAACTTTAGAAACCTTTAAGTCTATTCTTTCTTGGTATTTAAGCAAAGTAACTGTTTTTCCATCAATTTCAACTTTAAGATCTTCTCCAGAGTAAACGTAGTCTACTGCAGTATATTCTTTAACATCCAATTTTTGTATACCGTGCAAGAATGCTTCTTCTATGGCTTCTTCTGTGATTTCTTCACCTTTTTTGATTAATACCTTACCTTCTACTTGTACGTCTTCTAATGATTCTAAGTAGGAATCTTTTGGCATATCTTCAATTTTTATAGTTTTTTCCTTCGATACAGAAATTTCTTTTACATAATTTGCCAAGAATTGGGCGTCTTTCTCTTTTAAGATTATTCCTTTTTCATATTTTTTATCTGCTTGGGGGTTATAAATTACTTCCTTTGTTTCAGGATCCAAAACATCTTTAGCTAAAACTCTACCAAATAAGAAGTCTGAAAGATTTTCAATTTTTGAATCGTCAGCCCAAAGCTCTCTTGCTTCAATACCTTTATCTGTTCCACAATCTTCTTCTGTGATAGTTATGCTTTGAGCAACATCTACGAGTCTTCTAGTTAAGTAACCCGCTGTCGATGTTCTTAAAGCTGTATCAGCTGATCCCTTTCTTGAACCGTGTGTTGAGGTAAAAAATTCTAATTCTGATAACCCATTTTTAAAGTTTGAAGTGATAGGAACTTCAATTATTTTTCCAGATGGATCAGCCATCAATCCTCTCATACCTGCTAATTGTTTCAATTGATCTATGTTACCCCTTGCACCAGATTCGATCATCATCCAAATTGGATTGAAAGTGTATTTTCTATACGTTTTCGCTGTTTCTTCTGTAACTTTGGCAGTGGCGCTTTCCCAAATCTTAATTATTTCTTTGTATCTTTCATTATCCGTCAAATAACCTTCTTCATAAAGCGATTCGATTCTGAGAACTTCTCCTTTAGATTCTTCTATTAATTCCTCCCTTTTTGGAGAAACTAATACATCACGTATAGAAATAGTTAATCCGGATAATGTTGCATAATGGAAACCAAAATCTTTAATACTATCTAAAAGATCCGCGGTTCTATCTATTCCATGTTTTTCAAAAGTGTTAAATATCAGCTCTTTTAGATTCTTTTTATCCATTTTTTGTGTATAGTCTCTTAAATCCTCAGGTACTTCTTCGTTAAAAATTATTTTTCCGATAGTCGTTTTAAGAATACTACCATCTTTATATCTAAACGCAACTGGTTCATGAAGGGGTAAATCAGATTTTTTCCATATCAATTTTCCATCTTGAAGATATATATCTGAATCCACTATTTTTAGGTATTCATAAGCATATGTAGCTTCCAAATCTTCGGAGAATATGTGTTTTACATACCCATTCTTTCCCAATTCAGAAACTTTGGTAGGCACCTTTAGATTTTTGAACTTCTCATCTTCATGCATGGTTAAATAATACGCACCAGCAATTATATCTTTTCCTGGCATCGACAATGGTTTGCCGTTCGCAGGCGAGATAATATTATATCTTGATAACATTAAAAATTTTGACTCTGCTTGGGCTATATTGGAAAGGGGAATATGTATAGCCATTTGATCACCGTCAAAATCAGCATTAAACGGTGGACAAACCAAAGGATGTAACCTTATGGCGTTTCCTTCTATTAGTTTTGGAATAAAAGCTTGAATAGATACCCTATGTAGGGTAGGTGCCCTGTTTAGGAGAACAGGATGCCCTTTTATAACCTCTTCCAAAACTTCCCAAGCCTCAGGCATTTCCTTTTCTATTATAGTTTTTTTGAATTTTCTGGCACTTTTACTTGCCACGTTTGAATCTCTTAACAGCTCTGCAAGAACGAAAGGTTTAAATAGTTCTAAAGCCATCTTTTTTGGTAATCCACATTCATGAATCTTAAGATCAGGTCCAACAGCGATTACAGCTCTACCGGAGTAATCAACCCTTTTACCTAAAAGGTTCCTTCTAAATCTACCTTTTTTACCTTTCAACAAATCTGTGAGTGATCTTAATGGCCTTCTATTTCTGTCAGTCATTGGTTTACCAACACGTCCATTGTAGAAAAGTGAATCCACAGCTTGTTGAAGTATTCTTTTTTCGTTTCTTACGATAATTTCCGGTGCTTCCATTTCTAATAACTTTCTTAAACGGTTGTTTCTATTTATTACTTTTCTATATAAGTCGTTTAAATCAGTAGCAGCAAACCTTCCTCCATCAATTTGTATTAAAGGTCTCAAATCGGGTGGTATAACGGGTATAATATTTGTAATTAGCCATTCAGGTTGATTGCCAGATTTGATAAAATCCTTAACTAGTTTCAGTCTTCTTAATATTTTTACACTCTTCTGACTTTTTCTATCCAATTTTTCTAATTCGGATTCTAATCGAGCTTTTAATACTTCAAGATCGATCTTCGTTAATAATTTTTGAATAGCTTCAGCACCGTAACCATACTCAAATTTTTCATATCTATTTATTTGAAATATCTTTTCAGTTCCATCTTCTTCCTTTGCAACTAAATCTTTTACACCAAATTCTTGAAGTTCATTTAACACTTCTTGAGTGATCTTTGTTCCCTTTTCAAATTTCTTTTCGGGAAATTCGATTTCCGATACTAATTCTTTGTCAATTACGTTTTCTCTTTCTTCCTTAATCTTTGAGTTTAGTACCTTCATTACTTCTTCATAGGCTCTTGCTTCATCTTCTAGTAAAATATCTCCTATTTTTTTATCTATTCTCTTTGCAAATCTCTTATCTATGTCTGTGATAACTACAATCGGTGTATCCCGCTCAATATCTCTTTCAACTTCTATGGAACCTGGATAGTATTCTAAGAATAAGGAGTACTCCTTCTGGGTTAGATAATCTTCTTCAAACAAAAATCTATCTGCTAAAGGTGTTCCTTTTTCAACCTCTTGTCCATTCTCTACCATTATTGATGAACCTTCAAAAACGGGATACTTTCTTTCAACGCCGGTATCATCTCTTATTATTATCCAATTCAATTCTCTTTCCGTATGTGTTAGTTCTGATTTTATTTCTACCTTTCCATCTATATCGGCTACGGGCATACCCTTAACTGAAACTATTTTTACAGCAGGTTCTACCCTTAAATCTAAATATTCATCGTATATTTCATACTCTCTTTGATACAATATTTCTCCAGGTAAATATCCCAAATTTTCATTTTCAGGACCAGGAAGCGTTAAATAAGCTCTTTCAATAACTCTTTTTGAACCGTAGTAAATGATATTTTCTAAATCTTTCACACCAATGTTTAGAATGATGGAAAGAATAGATGGAGAAGACTTTAAATACCAAATATGAGAAATAGGTGTTGCCAATTCTATATGACCTATCTTTCTTCTCCTAGCTTCTTTGGATTCAACCTTTACACCACATCTTTCACATACTGTTCCTTCATACTTTTTCCCTTTATACTTGCCACAAGCACATTCGTAATCTTTTACGGGACCAAATATCTTTTCGCAGAATAAACCATCTTTTTCAGGTTTACCTGTTCTGTGATTTAAAGTTTCTGGTTTTTTAACTTCACCATTTGATGCTTCCAATATACTTTGAGGAGAAGCTATACCTATTTTTATCTTAGCAATCTTTCTTTGAAAGGAAGAAACATTTGCCAATTGAAATCCCTCCTTGAGGGTACATTTTTATTTTACTCTCCGTCAACGTTGAAACTTAGATTCAAGTTATCAATTAGAGTCTGTCAACATCTAGCTCATTCCCATCTTCATCGTAAAGTTTTATATCCAACATTAGTCCTTGTAATTCTTTTGTTAAAACTTTAAAACTTTCAGGAATCCCCGGTTCGGGAAGATTTTCTCCTTTTAATATTGCTTTGTAAACTTCATTCCTACCTTTAATATCATCAGATTTATAAGTTAACATTTCGTTTAGGGTATGAGCAGCTCCATGCGCTTCTAGAGCCCATACCTCCATTTCCCCAAATCTCTGTCCACCAAAATGGGCTTTACCACCTAATGGTTGTTGGTGAATTAATGAATACGGACCCGTCGATCTTGCATGAATTTTATCTTTTGCTATATGGGACAATTTCAACATATACATGGATCCTACCGCCACTGGAAAATCGAATGGTTCACCTGTTCGACCATCTCTAAGAACAATTTTACCGTTGGGCTGATCAGGATCATCGCCTAAATATAACTCGTGTTCTTCTCTTACTTTAGATAATTCATCCATGATTTCAGATTCAGTCGCACCATCAAAAATAGGTGTGGCGTAGTAGTCGTTTGTTAACATAGAAAGCCACCCTAAATGAAGTTCCAAAACTTGTCCTATATTCATCCTTGACGGAACTCCTAGAGGTGAAAGCAACATTTGCAAAGGTGTTCCATCTGGTAGGAATGGCATATCTTCTTTGTTCAAAATGGTTGAAATAACACCTTTGTTTCCATGCCTACCCGCTAATTTATCTCCAACTTGTAGTGTCTTTTTTGTTGCTATGAAAACTTTAACGTATTTATTTACACCGATTTCCAAAGAAGGAATATCTTTCCTGTCAAAGATCTGAACGTCTATAACCCTTCCCTCAATTCCATGAGGAACCGTTAGAGATGAATCTTTAATGTCTCTACCTTTATCACCAAATACGGATTTAATAAGCTTTTCTTCGGGAGTAGTATCTGATTCTCCTCTTGGGGTAACTTTTCCTACCAGGATATCCCCAGAAGATACGTAAGAACCAATTTTAACTATACCTTCTTCATCTAAATTCCTTAAAAGTTCTTTTTTGACATTTGGAATATCTGCAGTTATTTCTTCGGGACCCAATTGAGTATCCATAGCTTTCGTTTCAAAAACTTCTATGTGTATCGATGTAAAGGCATCGTTTTCTAATAATTCTTGACTAACTACTATTGCGTCTTCAAAGTTGTATCCTTCCCACGGAAGAAAACCAATGAAAATATTTCTCCCAAGAGCTAGCTCTCCCATATCCATGGAAGGGCCATCCGCTATGGCTTGCCCTTTTGTCACTACATCTCCAACGTTAACA
Organism: Petrotoga sp. Shatin.DS.tank11.9.2.9.3; assembly: GCF_003665005.1. Taxonomy (NCBI): domain Bacteria; kingdom Thermotogati; phylum Thermotogota; class Thermotogae; order Petrotogales; family Petrotogaceae; genus Petrotoga; species Petrotoga sp. Shatin.DS.tank11.9.2.9.3. The sequence continues at coordinate 174,188 of NZ_JGVT01000005.1, read as the reverse complement.
ATAGGAACTTGGTTTATACACATGTCTTGGTTCGATCTAACATATTTTAATAAAGTGTATTCATCTTTTAAGGGTTCGTCATTGGAATCTTTTAGAATGTTATTCTCTTCGTCCAATCTAGTGATTACAATTTTTCTTCCATCCACATAATCAACAATACCTTTATGTTTTGCCATTATCAAATAGCCTGAGTCTCTCGCTGCTAACCATTCTACTCCTGTACCAACAAAAGGAGCTTGAGGTCTAAGAAGAGGAACGGCCTGCCTTTGCATGTTTGACCCCATTAAAGCTCTGTTTGCATCATCGTGCTCTAAAAATGGAATAAGAGCAGCTGATACAGAGGCAATCTGTTTTGGGGTGACTGATATATATTCAATCTCATCTTTATGGAATAAACTGACTTTTCCTAAATATCTAGCTTCGATGTACTCTTCTACTAAAGAACCATCTTCCCCAATTTCGGCGGAAGCAGGGGCAATTCTATAAAGTTCTTCCTCGTCAGCACTCAAATATACTATATTGTTTAAATCAACTTTTGCATGCTTTACCCTGTAATAAGGAGTTTTCAAAAATCCATATTCATCGACTTTAGCTAAAATTGCCATAGAAGTGATTAATCCAATATTCGCACCTTCAGGGGTCTCGATAGGACACATCCTTCCATAATGAGAATGGTGGACATCCCTTACTTCAAATTTAGCATGTTCTCTTTTCAAACCTCCAGGACCTATTGCCGATAGCCTTCTCTTATGAGTTAGCTCAGCTAAAGGATTCACCTGATCTAAGAATTGCGATAATTGACTAGATGCAAAGAATTGGTGAAAGGCAGTCATTATTGATCTGGAATTTATAAGGGATTGAGGACTTATTTTATTAATTGATTGAACACCTGCAAGTTTTTCAGGAGCATGCTGAATCATTTTAGAAAAAGCTCGTTCAAATTCGATTTGCATGAGTTCTCCAACCGATCTCACTCTTTTATTACCCAAATGATCTCTTGTGTCAAGTCCTTCAATATTTTCTTTAACATGCAGCAAGTATCTGGCGGACAAGATGATGTCTAACTTGTCAACAGCAAAAGTTTTAATAGGATATTTTATTTTGTCTTCCATATCTTCAGAAATATCCTTTTTTTCAACCTCTCGTAAATAATCAATATAAGCTTTTCTCAATTTTACCTGAATTTTCTGTCTTCCAATCTGCGAAAAATCGAATTTATCAGGATTGAAGTACATATCTTCTATTTCTTCTTTGGCCTTCTGCGCCCTTGGAATTTCAGTAGGTTTTAATTTCGAAAAAATTTCTTTGTAAGCTTCTAGAGAAGTCAATCTTTCTTCTTTTTCATATCTTTTTTTCATCTTTTCTAACGTTATTTCTGCGACCAGATGAGCTACTGTTACACTCTTAATTTCATATTTTTTCAGCAGTTCCAAGACTTCGTATAATTTCATACCGTAAGTTGATTTTCTTGGGGGATCCATATCATCTAATTCCTGGAACGATAAGTCCGACAACACAGTACAATTGTTATAATTTGACAGTTCGACTTCATCATCTAAATCAATTTCCTTGGGGAATAATCGTAATATATCCAAATCATTCTCGTATCCCAATGCCCTTAAAAAAAGGAAAAAATTGAATTTTCTTTTTCTGTCTATTCTGACCTGAAGAACCTCTTTACCCGGATTAGGATTGTAAAGTATCTCCAACCAAGCCCCTTTAATGGGTAAAAAGTGAGCTATAAACATTTCTTTAGAAGTATCTGTCTCTTCTTCTTTTATAAAATACACCCCAGGGGATCTGACGAGTTGGTTAACTATTACCCTTTCTGCTCCATTGACAATAAATATACCTCTTTCAGTCATATAAGGGATGTTACACAAGAATATATCGTCTTTTTCTATCATTTCACCTGTTGCTGAATCAGTTATCCTAACTTTTAAATAAGCTTTACCAGCATAAGTTAATCCCTTGTCCCTACATTCATTCTCACTAAAAGACGAGTCTTCAAACTTTACATCCACAAAATCAATCAAAAATTCTTTGTTTTTCTTCCCACTCGCTTTAACGGGTATCTTTATTGGCATATATCTTTTAATGCTTTCCATAATCTTTTTATCTAAAAAATCCCTAAAAGAATCTTTTTGAATTTTCACTAAATCCTCGTATATTTCAGTTTTCTCTGGAACTTTCCCAAAAAACTTTCTTTCTCTCCTACCTACTTCTCTTACGACCGTATTCAAAGGAACCACCTCGGTATTTAGTCAAAATAGAATTGATGAAAAATAAGTGAAAAATCGCATTAGACAAAATGTCCAATGCGAACTAAATTATAACTTTTTTTCATGAAGAAGAGGTTAAAAAAAGACTTCAACTTAATTTCGAATTCGACTTATTTTAATTCTACTTCGGCTCCCGCTTCTTCAAGTTTTTTCTTAATTTCTTCGGCTTCTTCCTTTGGAACACCTTCTTTTATAACTGCGTCTGGGGTTCCAGCTTTTTCAACAAGATCTTTAGCTTCTTTTAAACCTAAATTTGTAATTTCTCTTACAACCTTTATTACACCGATTTTTTTGTCTCCAAAACCTTTCAAAACCACTTTAAAATCTGTTTTTTCTTCTTCTTGTTGTGCCGGAGAAACACCTGCTACACCTGGTACAGCTGCCATTACGGGAGCTGCTGCAGAAACTCCAAATTCATCCTCGAGCGCTTTCACTAGTTCAGCCAATTCTCCTACGGTCATATTTTTAATTTCGTTGATAAGTTCCTCTTTTGTCATATTCCTACACCTCCAAACTTATTTTTTTTCTTTAATTGCGTTTATTACGTACACCACTTTTCTTAAATTACCTGATAAAGCATTTACCAATCCTGAAATAGGACTATTAAGAGACCTTACAACAGTAGCGTAAAGTTCTTGTTTTGAAGGCAGTTTAGCATACTCTTCTGCTTTGGCTGCATCAAAAATCTTTCCTTCCAAAACCCCACCTTTTATAAAAGGTTTGTTATTATGAGATTCAGAAAATTTTTTTACAGCTTTTAAAACATCAACTGGATCTGACTCCTCAGCATATATAACTCCAGTACTACCTTCAAAAAATTTTTCAAAGTCTTCCAACTCTTTATTAGCTAATTTAACAGCTGTTTTTAACAAAGAAGTACGATAGACAGTGAAAACAACATCCTTTCCAAAATTCTTATATAGTTCTAACCTGAAGTCGTTAGACTCTAATACTGACATTCCAGAAAAATCAACGAACAAAATAACAGGCGAAGACTCCAAAGCATAAATAAAACTGTCTATTAAAGACTTTTTGCGTTCTTTTGTTAACAAAAAATAACACCTCCTTAAATAAAAAAGCCGCAATGGGTAGCGGCTAAAAGAAACAAAAATTATTCCTTTATCCGCGTACCTCGGTAGGCGAGATTTCGCCTCTTTAACCCATTAAAGACCTACTTTCATTGGCACGCAATCTGTTATTACTTTTAAATACTTTCTTTTAAGCAACTGATGATAAAGATAAGGAGCTTAAATCGATATTAATACCGGGTCCCATTGTGGAAGCTATAACAGCTTTTCTAATAAATTTTCCCTTTGAATTTTCTGGCTTCATCTTCGTTAACTGGTCAAAAGCGGAAATTAAGTTTTCTTTTAAATCATCTTTATCGAAAGAAACCTTACCTATAGGAATGTGTATGTTTCCTGTTCTGTCATTTCTAACTTCAACCTTACCGGCTTTAAATTCTTTAACCGCTTGCGCTACGTCGTCGGTTACCGTTCCTGCTTTTGGAGATGGCATAAGACCTCGTGGACCTAGCACTTTTCCAAGTCTTCCTATTTTCCTCATGATATCGGGAGTAGCAATTGCCACATCAAAATCGGTCCAGCCTTCGTTGTTTATTTTTTCAATTAAATCATCGGAGCCAACAAAATCAGCGCCTGCTTGCTTAGCCTGAGCAGCTTTTTCTCCCTCTGCAAAAACTAAAACTCTCACATTTTTACCTGTTCCTTTAGGCAGAGAAACCGTACCTCTAACGTTTTGATCTCCTTTTTTTGGATCTATTCCTAAAAGCACATGGAGTTCCACAGTACCATCAAATTTTGTGTAAGAAGTCTTTTTTACTAAATCTAACGCTTCATCGATATCATAATTTTTTTGTTTATCTACAAGTTTTAAAACTTCCTTATACTTTTTTCCATGTTTTGGCATAATCCTCTCCTCCCTTCTTAGTCTTCAATTTCTATACCCATACTTCTTGCGGTGCCGGCAATAATTTTCATCGCAGCATCCAAATCCTTAGCGTTAAGATCTTGCATCTTGGTTTCAGCAATCTCTCGGAGCTGCTTCCTTTTAATCTTGCCGACAACCTCCTTGCTTGGCTCCTTAGCGCCAGATTTAAGACCAGCGGCTTTTTTTACCAAAAAAGAAGCGGGAGGAGTTTTTACTATAAAAGTGAAAGATCGGTCTTCAAAAACAGATATTTCTACTGGTAACAATGTACCTGCTTGATCTGCAGTAGCAGCGTTGAACTTCTTACAAAATTCCATCAAATTTACACCATATTGCCCCAGTGCTGGTCCTACAGGTGGAGCTGGTGTAGCTTTTCCGGCTTCCAATTGCAATTTTACAACCCTCAAAAGCTTTTTTGCCATAAATTCTTAACCTCCTTGTGGTAAAATGGGAAAATCCCTCCCACATTTTGTTTAATCGATGATCTTTTCAATTTCTCCTAAAGATAACGTTACTGTAGTTTCACGTCCAAACATAGTGACTACAACTTGTACTTCTTGTTTCTCCAAATCGAAATCTTTAATTTTACCTGTAAAATATTCAAAAGGACCATTTATAATCTTGACATGTTCTCCCAATTCGAAATCGGTTCTAACTTCTTTGACTTGCCTTTTTTGATAAGCTTCTTCACCCATCACTCTAAGAACAAATCTTACCTCGTTTTTATTCAATTTTACAGCTTTTCCGCCTATATTTAAGATAGTAGATACATAAGGCAAATTGCTAACTAATTCCTCAGTTTCTTTAATGTACATCATTTCGACAAAAACATAACCGGGAAATAAATTTTTCTTTTTTGTTTTTATAATCTTTATCTCTTTGTGAAAAGGGGTCTCTCTGATATCAATGCTTCCTGAAAACTTTGCCTTATACTCTTTAGGCTCACACAATTTATCGCCTATTTGAACCTTACTTCCAATTTTAAATTTCTCATGGATAAAGGTTTCTCTGGGCAATAAGTAGATACTATTTTCTTTCGACTCGTTTTCAACGACTACTCTTTTAACTTTTTCAACGGCTACAATTTCTCCGTCCACATCACTCTTATATTCGAGATTTTTACTGAACGGAGTCTCCGAACGAACTTTTTTCCCAGCTTTTAATCCCGCTAATAAACCTGCACTCTCAGGTATCAGAAAAGTCTTTGAATACTTTTTCCCTTCTGTCTCAACTAAAATCTTACGAAAATTTTTTATGTCTACTATCTTTCCTGAAGTTTTTGCGTATATTTCTGGCTCTCTTGCTAAAATATCTCCTTTTTTTACATCCTTACCCTTTTTAACAAAGATCTGAGCTTCTTTTTCAATGTAGATTTTTTGCACTCTTTTATTACTATAATTCAATTCATCAACTTCGGGTATTATTATTTTTCCAAAATACTTTTCATACCCTAAATTCTTTATTCTCTCTTCGAGAGTTTCTTTAACTTTATTTTCCATTCCTGAATAAACTTGTAGTACATACCATTCTTTTCGCATCTTATATTATTCTCACCACATCTCATTCAACAAATTTATGCGTCTCGAATCAAATGATTATTGAGTAGGTACTCCGCTTCCTCTTAAGAAAACCGGATAAACTAACCATGAAAACAGTTGTAAAAGTCCAAAATCAACAGCAAAAAGATAAACTGCAAAGATTGCTATAACAATCAACACAACCAAAGTAGAATTTAACAACTCTTTTCTGGTGGGCCAATTAATTTTCTTTGCCTCTTGCCAAACGGAAGTTAAAAAAATCCAAAATTTAGACATTTATAAACACTCCCCTATTGTTATGAAAAATACACAACTAAATTTTCGATTCCACATGAAGAGTATGTTTTCTACAATGAGGACAGTACTTTTTTAATTCGATTTTTTCTTTGTAATTTCTATTTTTCTTTTTATAATAGTTTCTATTATTACACTCTGTACATTTCAAAGAAAATTCTATAATTTGGGATTTAGCCGCCACTGTTATCACCTCTTTCTGTGATGAATTAAAATACAAATGGTGGTGAGGGAAGGATTCGAACCTTCGAAGGCAGTCTGCCAGCGGATTTACAGTCCGCCCCCTTTGGCCGCTCGGGCACCTCACCATGAAATTCAAAAAAACGTTGGAGCCGATGAAGGGACTTGAACCCCCAACCTGCTGATTACAAGTCAGCCGCTCTGCCAGTTGAGCTACATCGGCAACCAGTTATTTACCAACTGAAGTTGATTATATCAAACCAAAAAAACGTTGTCAATGGATTTTAAGTTAAAAATATATTAAATTGTACTTTAAGTTGGTTGACATCTGTTATCAAAAAATCCAATAACAAAGAATTTATCTTTACATATTTTGTTTTTAACAATATTCATGGTAAAATAATATTGAAGTGAAAGTATAAAAAATGGCTAATAATAATATTTCTATATAAAGCGACGCGAACTAATCGGTAGTTTCTGTTGCTTAGATGTACGGTAAAGGAGGAGAGTAGACATGTTTGATAATTTTACTGAAAGAGCTGCGAAAGTTTTTATTGAGGCTCAAAATGAAGCAAAACAGATGGGACATCCCTATGTGGGGACAGAACACATTTTATTAGGATTGTTGAAAGTTGGAGGAGGCCATTTAGATACCGTATTTGAAGAATTTAATTTGTACTATAATTCTATAAAGATGGAAATAACAAATGTTGTTGGTACGAATTCAACACAGGGAATAATAGGTTCTCCACAACCAACTCCTAGAGCAAAAAGAATATTAGAGTTGGCATATGATGAATCTGAGCTTATGGGTTTCAATAAGATAGATGCGGAACATCTTCTTTTAGGCATTTGTAGGGAAGCCGAAGGGATAGCCTCTCATATATTGAAACGTTCAGGAATAAATCTAACTTTGATGAGAAAAGAATTAACGGATATGATGATTAAGGGTAGATCAACCGGGAGGATGGAGATTGCTAAAACTGAAGAGTTAGAAGAAAGAAAGCGTCAAAAACAGAATGCGCTAAAACAGCTCGAAGAATACGGAACTGATTTAACTGCTCAAGCTGAGAACCGCAAACTGGATCCTATAATTGGAAGAGAAATAGAAATTAATCGCATAATGGAAATATTGGCGAGACGAAAAAAGAACAATCCTGTTTTGATTGGTGAGGCAGGTGTAGGTAAAAGTGCAGTGGTCGAGGGTCTGGCACAAAGAATTGTTGAAGGCCGAGTACCTGAAATATTAAAAAATAAAACTATTTTTTCCTTAGATATTACCTCAATAGTAGCGGGAACAAAATATCGTGGAGAATTTGAGAAACGAATGAAAAAATTGATGCAGATATTACAAAAGACTGAAGATATTATTCTTTTTATCGACGAATTGCATATGATTGTAGAGGCTGGTGCGGCTGAAGGTTCTTCCATGGACGCAGCCAATGTATTAAAACCGGCTTTAGCAAACGGAGAAATAACCGTAATAGGGTCCACCACAGCAAATGAGTACAGGAAATTCATCGAAAAAGATCCAGCCCTCGAAAGACGTTTCCAAAAGATATATGTAACTGAACCAACTATCGAAGAAACTATAAATATATTATCTGGAATCAAATTCAAATACGAGGAACATCACAAAGTCAAATATAACCATGGTGCAATTCAATCAGCTGTTCAACTCTCGGTAAGGTATATTACAGATAGACACCTACCAGATAAAGCGATAGATGTTATCGATGAAGCCGGAGCTAAAGCCCGTTTAAGTGCTCTAACGCTCCCTGATAAATTAAAAATTCAATATGAAAAGATTGCAGATATCGAAAGTAAAAGAAACGATCCCAATTCTAAAGAAAACGTTGAAGAAAAACTAAAAAAGATGAAAGAAAAGTATGAAGAAGAATATTCAAAATGGAGATCTGAAGCAGAAAATAAAATAATTCAAATAACCGAAGAGGATATAGCTGAAATAATATCTAATTGGACTGGTGTTCCGCTCAGACAGTTGCGTGCAGAAGAGATGGAAAAATTATTGAATTTAGAGGCTGTCTTACACGAACGAGTGGTAGGGCAGGATGAAGCAATAAAATCAGTTGCAAAAGCTATAAGAAGAGCGCGAAGTGGATTAAAAGACCCTAGAAGACCAACAGGTGTATTTATGTTTTTAGGCCCGACCGGTGTTGGGAAAACTGAACTAGCTAAGACTCTAGCAACTTATCTTTTTGGAAACGAAACGCATTTAGTAAGAATAGATATGAGTGAATACATGGAAAAATTCAGTGTCTCCAGACTTGTGGGTGCTCCCCCGGGGTATGTCGGCTACGATGAAGGTGGGCAATTAACAGAAATAGTAAGAAGAAGACCTTATTCCGTAATTTTGCTGGACGAAATAGAAAAAGCTCATACAGACGTATACAATATTTTGTTGCAAATAATGGATGAAGGAAGATTGACTGATTCTCAAGGGAGAACGGTTGACTTTAGAAACACAATAATTATTATGACCTCTAACCTCGGTTCTGAACAGATTAGCAAAACTAAAAGAAGCTTAGGTTTTGTAGAAGAAGGTACAATAGAAAGCGAATACAAAGATATCAAAGAACAGGTGATGTCTGCGGTAAAGGCGGCATTCAAACCTGAATTCATAAACAGATTAGATGATGTCATTGTATTTCACCCGCTCACTAAAAATCAACTTAAAAATATTATATCTATTCAACTTAGCGACCTAAAAAGCCGATTGGAAGAAAGGAATCTTACATTATCCGTGAAAGAAAGTGCCATTGATTTCTTACTGGAAAAGGGTTATGATTCTGTCTTTGGAGCTAGGCCATTGAAAAGAGCTATACAAAGATATATTGAAGATCCTTTGTCCGAAGAATTATTAAAAGGAAAATACGAAGAAGGAGATAAGATATTAGTTACTCACCAAAAATCTAAAGAAAGTCTTTCTTTTAGAAGAGTTCCTAAGGATAAGAAGCAAATGGAAAAGAAAGTGGTCAATAGTTGAGAAAATCTGAGAAACACTATGTCTGCAGTAATTGTGGCTATGAATCCGATAAATGGTTCGCAAAATGTCCTATGTGTAATGAATTAGAATCCGCGGTAGAATATAATACCGCGGATGTTACTATTGATACTGGAAATATTAAAGTTCCAGACATAGTCTTTCTTGATCAAGAACTTCCTCCGGCGAAAAAAATACCTACTAATTTTCAAGAAATTGATAATGTGTTAAACGGTGGGTTAGTGGAGGGTGCGGTCTATTTGTTGAGTGGCGATCCTGGTATTGGAAAAAGCACATTATTGGCTCAAATCGCAAAGTCTATTCAGACAGCTGAAGGATACATATTCTATGTTTCTGGTGAAGAATCTACAGAACAAGTAGTTCAAAGATTCAATCGACTAGAAATAAAAAATAAAAATATAGGATTGATATTTGAAAACAATGTGGATGTTATACTTAATGCTTTAGAAAAGTCTAATATGAAATCTTCTGTTATTTTCATAGATTCTGTTCAAACCTTAAAGATAGACAGTATTGATTCCTCACCTGGTAGTATTCTACAAGTAAGGGAAAGTACTAGAAAGATGGTAGAATACGCTAAAAAAAAGAATATCCCTGTAGTACTGGTAGGTCATGTAAACAAAGAAGGAGCTATTGCCGGTCCAAAAGTGTTGGAACACATGGTAGATTGTGTTCTTCAAATGGAATTGGAAGGTGGATCTGGACTAAGGCTTTTAAAAGTAACCAAAAACCGATACGGTCCTACAGATGAAGTTGTTTTATTTGAAATAACCCAAAAAGGCTTAAAACCAATAGATAATATAAATTCTTTTTTCTTATCTGATTATTCAAATGAATCGGGTAACACTTTAACTATAGTAAAAGTTGGTCAAAAATTGCTTCCAATAGAGATACAAGCTTTAGTCAGTAACCCGGTATACGGGTCCCCTAGAAGGGTTACTTCTGGTATACCGTTAGATAGACTTTTAATGATAATTGCAGTACTTTCCAAGAAGTTGAAGCTCCCATTGGAAAGTAAAGATATATTTGTCAGCAGTGCAGGAGGTCTAAGGATCAATGACAGTTCTATGGATGTTGCTATCGCTTTATCTTTAATCTCCTCTATATTCGATACCCCACTTTCTTCTTCAACGATAGCCTTTGGAGAAATAGGTTTAGATGGGAGAATAAGAGGTATTCCTCTTTTAGAAAAAAGATTGGAGCTTTCACAGAAAATTGGTTTTAATAATATAGTTATTCCAAAAAATCTTTCCCCTAGAAAAAACTCTATTATAGTTGCAGAAAGTGTAAAAGATTTGATAAAATTATTCAAAAAAGGGGGATAAAATTTTGAATGAGAAATTAGAAAGAATTTTTGAATTGTTGGCTCCGGGAAAGCCTATTAGAAAAGGTATAGACAGGATAATGGAAGCAAATTTGGGGGCTTTGTTGTTTTTTTGCTCACAACCTGAAAAGCATCTTAAAGAAGGTCTAATACAGTTAGGCTTTAGAGTTGATTCGGATTTTTTACCTGAAAAAATTTATGAACTTTCAAAAATGGATGGGGCTATTGTTTTAAACAGTGATGGAACTCAAATTCTTGCAGCGAATGCACAACTTAATCCCGATAAGAGCATACCCAGTTCAGAAACCGGCATGAGACACAAAACTGCTGAAAAAGTGTCTATTCAAACGGGAGATTTAACAGTCGCAGTTTCTAAAAGAAGAAATATTGTTTCAGTGTATTATAATAAAATGAAATACGAACTTCTACCTGAAAATGTTTTATTTGCTAGATTAAATCAAGAAATTACCATTGCACAAAGATATAGACAAAGCTTTATGAACCTTTTAGACTATCTGAACATCGAAGAGACAAGGGGAAATGTAAGTCTCTCTGACGTTGTTGAGATACTTTCCAAAGGTTTACTAACGATAAAAATTGTACAAAGAGCTGAAAAATATTTATTAGAATTAGGAGAAATCGCTGGAAGTGCAAAATTAGAATACGAAGAAATCTTAAGGACAGTCCCTAAGTATGTGGGTGCTGTTATAATGGATTACAGCTCAGAAAACTTAAAGTATCAAAGACCCGAAGATGCGACAAGCATATTCAAAGAATTAGACTTTAACGATTTGGTCGATCCCTTCAAAATAGCAAAAACTTTAGGTTATATTGATGTTTCATCTGAAGACGATCTGGAAGAAACAGCTTTAACATCAAGAGGCTACAGAATCCTTTATTCTACTAAGTTACCAACTTCTGCGGTAAAAAAAGTTGTGGAAAGTTTTAAAAACCTTCAAGAATTAATGAACGCCACTTTTGAAGAATTAACAGATATAAGCGGAATCGGCAAAAGAAGGGCGGAAATAATCTTGGGAACATTGAATAAAAAGAAAAGAGAAAAAGAGGAAATAGAAGAGGAAACTGCACAAATAATAAGCAAAGAAAAGAAGTAATAACACTATTAATAGTTTTTCAATTTAATATTGTAAAAACATCACAATTTTAGAGGTGAAGAAATATAACAACTTTAGCAAGAAACAAAAAAGCTACTCACGATTATGAAATAATAGAAACCTTTGAAGCAGGGATTTCTTTATTGGGCACAGAAGTAAAATCCAGCAAAGCTGGAAAAATCAATTTCAAGGATAGTTTCTGTAAAATAGAAAAAGGCGAATTGATTTTATATAATGTTCACATCAGCCCTTATTCAGGGGCATCTATATTTAATCACGATCCAGAAAGACCTAGAAAACTTTTACTTCATAAAAAAGAAATAAGGCGTTTGCAATCTAAAGTTCAACAGGAAGGCTTGACGATGATTCCGCTCGAAATCTATACTAACAATAAAGGGCTGATAAAAGTTAAAATCGCTTTGGCTAAAGGATTGAAAAAATACGATAAGCGTGAAAAGATTGCAGAAAAAGAGTATGAAAGGAGAATTAGAAAACAACAAAAATATGAAAATATCTGAAAAAATCTCACCAGCAATATCAATTAAGGGATTAACAAAAAGATTCGGGAAAACGGTTGCGGTTGATAACGTTGATCTAGAAATTAACGAAGGAGAGATTTTTGGACTTATAGGTCCCAATGGTGCAGGCAAATCCACCATTATGAAGACTATTTCCACGCTTTTAAACCCTTCACAAGGAAAAGTGGAAATACTCGGAAAAGATCTTTCGAAAAACAAACCAAACCTTAGAAAAGTGATCTCTTTAGTCTCTGATTACTCTGTATTGGAAAATGATTTAACCCCCTATGAAAATTTAAAATTGTTTTCTTTAGCCTCAAATATCGAAGATAGTGATAAAAAAATTAACGAATTTTTTCATAGTTTTGGATTGGAAAAATATAAAAACAAATTAACTAAAAACCTTTCTTCTGGCAACAAGCAGAAGCTGAATATAGCTAGGGCATTATTAAAATCTCCAAAAATACTTTTGTTGGATGAACCAACAAATGCCATAGATGTAGAATCCTCAAGATTTATAAGACGTTATATACTGAACGAAAACATCAAAAATGGAACCACAATAGTGATAACCTCCCATTATTTATGGGAAGTTGAACAATTAGCTACAAGTGTGGGGATAATCATAGATGGAAAAATTGTTATTAAAGACAACATAGAAAACATTTACAAAAGGTTCGATTCTATAATTAATATTTATGAACTCACTTTTGAAGAAAAAGACCATGAAAAAATATTAACCTATTTAAAAGATCTCTCTGATGTTTTGGCAATAAAACCCGTATCCAAAGAAAAATTAATAATCGATTCAAAAGATAGTACCTTTACAATGAATAATTTCAAAGTGTCGATAAGAAAATTACGTCCAACTTTGGAAGACATATATTCTTATATAATATCCACCCCAAATCAATGATAGAAATAAAATACTTAAGGTGATAAATTTGCTTTTAAGACTTGAAAATGTGTCTCATAATTTTGGTGAATTTTACCTCTTTTACGATGTCGACTTGGTTATAAATCAAAACGATAGGATCGCTTTAATAGGTAAAAATGGTGCAGGAAAAACTACTTTATTGAATATTATTTCAGGAAATATTGAGCCTATCGAAGGACGGGTGCTCAAGAGAAATGATTTAAATATATCTCTTTTAAAGCAATATAGATTAGATTTAAATAAAACAGATCCCACCTTGTATGACTTTATAAAAGAAAGTGTCTCAAAAAATACACCTGAACACATAGTCGATAAGACTGTCAGAAGTTTGCTAGTGGGTCTTGGTTTCGAAGAAAGCCAATGGAACAGAAATGTTTCTGGTTTAAGTGGCGGTGAACTAACTAGATTGTCCCTCGGAAAAACCCTTTCTGAAAAAAGCGATTTATTACTTCTTGATGAACCTACTAATCACTTGGATCTCTTCTCTATCGATTGGTTAATCAACTATCTCAAAAATTACAAAGGTGCGATGGTTATAGTATCCCACGACAGGACATTTTTAAAACAGTTGTGTAACAAATATTGGGAAATAAACAATTCTAAGATTTGGGAATTCAAAGGGACTTACAAAGAATACATTCAATCACGTGAAATTTATATAAATTCAGTAAATTCAAGAAAACAGAACTTGCAAAAAGAAATCGAAAGACTCGAAAAAATGATAGAGCGTTACCGAAGTTGGGCTACAGAAAAAATGGTTAGACAAGCCGTAATCCGCGAGAGAAAATTGGAAGAGTTGAAAAATGAACTCGAAGAGATTCAAAATATTGAAGAAGAAAAAGGTATAGACGTAAAGATCCCCCAACCCACAAAAACTGGTTACAAGGTAGTAGAGGTTAAAGACCTATCTTTTTCATACAACAAAGAACAAAAATTACTAGAAAACATCTCTTTTGAACTCTACGAAGGAGAGAAATTAGCCATCTTAGGAAAAAATGGGTGCGGAAAGAGCACTTTACTAAAATTATTGATAGGCGAATTAGAAAATCATGAAGGGAGCATTGAGTGGGGATACAATATCAAAATCGGATATTTAGATCAAGTTATATCTAATCTTTCTCAAGAATATGACGTGTTGAATGAAACGTGGGAATTGGTAAAGGATTGGAAAGATTTCGAAGTAAGAAAGTATCTTGGGAGATTTGGATTCTATTCTAGCGAAGTGTTCAAAAAAGTAAGCGAACTCTCTGGTGGAGAACTCACCAGATTGGCATTAGCTAAAATTTTACTTGAGAAACCAAACGTTTTGATATTGGATGAACCCACCAACCATTTGGATATCCTAACGATTGAAAGTTTGGAGCAAGCACTTAAGGAGTACACGGGAGCCATAATCTTTGTCTCACATGACCAATCTTTTATCGAGAATATCTCAAACAAATTCCTTTTGATAGATAACGGTGAATCCAAAATATCTGAAAATATTGAACCTCTTTTAGAAGAAATAAAAAATAACTCTTTTAAAATAAAAAAAGAAAAAAAAGTAAACGAAGAATACGAACAAAATAAAAAAATAAAAAACAGAATAAAAACTTTGAACAAAGAAATTTCAAGAATCAGAGTTGAATCGGAATTGCTATTTGAAAAGTTAGATTCAGTTGAAGCTAAACTTTTTGAGTATGGAGACGATTATAATAAGGTGTTAGAATTAATTGAAGAAAAAAACAAATTAGAAAAGGAACTTACAAAACTACAAAAACTGGAAAGTAAATATGTAGAAGAATTAAATCAACATACTCAAATCTCAAACAATAATTACGGAGGATAATTATGAAAGGCATATATTCTGATCAAACTAGCTGTTATCTTTATCCCGAGGAGCCAAGCATAGATGACAAGGTAACGATTAAACTGAGAATTCCAAAATACTTAGGTAAAAGTATCGGAAGTGTTATTTTTACTCCTCAAAAAAACTTAAAAAATTATCAACATAAACCAATGCAACTCTCAAAAGAAACTACTTATTTTTATTTTTTTGAAAGTACTTTCAAAATGCCAGACAGAATTGTTAGGTACCATTTCGAAATAGATTTAATAGAAAAGGGCAAAAAAATGTTCTATGACGCTATGGGGATTGTAGAAAATCGCACTATTCATGACTTTGTACTCGTTGCAGATTTTAAAACTCCAAAATGGTCCCATGGTTCAATATATTATCAAATATTTGTTGATCGATTTAAAAACGGAGATGAAACAAACGATCCAGTATCTCACGAGTATCAATACGATGGTCAAGAAGTTTTGAAAAAAGATTGGAACTCACTGCCAGATCCTAAAAATGGTCATAGAGAGTTTTATGGCGGAGATTTACAAGGAGTTTTAGAAAAGATTGATTACTTAAAAGATTTAGGAGTGGAAACGATTTACCTAAACCCTATCTTTGTTTCTCCAAGTCCGCACAAATATGATACTCAAGATTACGAACATGTAGACCCTCATTTTGGGGTTATAGAGGAAGATTCTGAAGATCTTAACGAAAAATACAAAGTCAGAACTACCTCTATAAAGAACCTCGAAAAAAGCGATGAAATTCTAAAAAGTCTTATTCAAAAAGCCCATGAAAAAGATATAAAAGTTATTTTAGATGGTGTTTTCAACCATTGTGGCTCTTTTCATAAGTGGGTAGACGAAATGGATTTGTATGGTGAAGGTAGTCTACATAGGGAGGATTCTCCCTACAAAAGTTATTTTTATTGGGACGGTGCCCAAAAGAGCTATGAGGGATGGTGGGGTTTTCACACCCTACCAAAATTGAATTATGGAAATATTAGTTTATGGAAATACATAGCTGATATTGGAAAAAAATGGGTAAGTGAACCTTTCAATGCAGATGGATGGAGACTCGATGTTGCGGATGATTTAGGTAAATCTTTTGAAATGAACACAGCTTTTTGGAGATTCTTCTACAAAGTTGTAAAAAAGTCAAATCCTGAATCGATAATATTTGCAGAAATTTATAAATCACCTCTTGCTTGGTTAGAAAGACAATGCTGGGACTCTATAATGAATTATATAACCTGTATGGATCCGGTTAGTTATTTTCTTACAGGCATGGAAAAACACAACGAGAATCACAAACCTGAGCTCTTAAAAAATGCTGAGTATTTCGTTAACTCAGTTAGATGGGCTTTATCTCAATTACCCATGAATAGTAAATTTATTGCTTTAAACCAACTAAGCAACCATGATCATTCTAGATGGATGACAAGAACCACACAAAAAGTTGGGAGATTGGGACCAAAAACTCACGAAGAAGCCTCCCTTGGAAAGGATTTAGATGTTTTCAAAATAGGATTAGTCACAATGTTTGCTCTACCAGGATCACCTGGATTATTCTACGGTGATGAAATAGGTTTAGAAGGTTGGACAGACCCAGATAATAGAAGACCTTACCCTTGGGGAAAAGAAAATGAAGAAAATAAAATGTTGTTTAATTTCACAAAAGAATTAATTAAAATGTACAAAGAACATCCTGCATTGAGAAAGGGATCTTTTGATTTTCTTGATTGGAACGGAGGATACGTATCTTATGCTTCATGGAATGAAAGTGAAAATATAATCACCATTATAAATAGAGAAGAAAAAGAGATCGATGTTGAACTGCCATTATGGCTACTCGATAAAAAAGAAGGGAAAATAGATCTTTTATTCGCTACAAAAGATTTCAATTTAGAAGATAATTCTTATAACGATGGCAAAAAATCTCTAAAAATCCCAGAGAAAATTGCCCTTGTATTTAAAATTAATTGATTCCCCTTGCTTGGATATATGGCTTTTTTTAATGTTCTGTAATCTCACCCTTTAAAATATTAATTCCGTGTGGGATAAGATCTTTAACAGCTTCAAAACATTCTTTAACCGCTTTAGTGCTACCTGGAAAATTGATAATTAAAGTGAATTTTCTAATTCCACAAACTCCTCTAGAAAGATATGCCATTGGGGTATTCTCCCCCGTGGCATATCTGATTTTTTCTGGAATTCCTGGAACCTCTTTTTCGATAATGTTTTTCGTAGCCTCCGGAGTAACGTCTCTTGGAGCTAAACCCGTTCCCCCTGTTGTGAGTATTAAGTCTGCAATATTATTGTCGGCTACTTCTTTTAATTTTTGTTCTATTTCTTCTTTTTCATCGGGAATTATTAGGTAAAAACTTTTAATCCAACCTTCTTCTTCAATCATCTTAATTAGTAATTCACCACTTTTGTCTTGTCTTAAACCCTTTGATCCTTTATCACTTATTGTTATTATTGCAACTTTAATCATTACTGTACCCCCTACTCTGATACTATCGTTAATTTATCACCTGGAACCACGATACCACCTTCTAAAACTTTGGCGAAAATCCCCTCTGTCAGCATTATATTGTCAGGATTGAATTCTCCAGCTTTTCCTATTTCAGTAATTTCGAGTAATACACTCTCACCTACTCTAAATTTGGTTCCCACAGGATATTTATATAACTCTATCCCTTCTATGGTTATATTCTGTGCGAAGTTGCAATATCCATCTTTTAAATTTAAATTCTTTTCTTTTACTATTTTTTCAAGGCTTTCTATGCCCAACAAACTGACTTGTCTATGACTTTTTCCTGCATGATAGTCACCCTCTACACCAAAGTTAGTTATAATGTTTATTTTATCTTGTTCTTTTTTGAGCATTCCTCTTTTTTCACATTTACAAACTTTGACTACTTTACCTTCTCTAATCATCGTTTTCTCTAACATAAGTCCCACTTTTACCTCCCGTCTTTTTCATTAATTTTATATTTTTAATAACCATATCTTTATCTACAGCCTTACACATATCGTATACCGTCAAAGCTGCTATTGAAACACCTGTAAATGCTTCCATTTCAACCCCGGTTTTACCTGTTGTCCTCACCGTCGCGTAGATACCTAAAGTTGTAGCATTTTCAAATTCAAATTTTATATCTATGCCGGTTATCAGCAAAGGGTGACACATTGGGATTAACTCAGATGTTTTCTTAACACCCATAATTCCAGCCACTCTTGCAGTTTCTAAAACAGCTCCTTTTTCTATCTGATCGTTCTTTATCTTTTCAAGGGTTGATTCTTTTAGCTTTATTTGCCCATAGGCTATAGCTTCTCTTTTGGTTTCATCTTTATCTGTAACGTCAACCATCTTTGCTCTACCTTTTTCGTCTATATGAGTAAATTCTTTCATACCTATCCTCCAATTTGAGACATATTTTTCTTCGGGAAAAAATCATTTTTGTAAAAGTTGTGACTAATGGGTTTAAGAAGAAGAGCTTTTTCAAACTTTTCTCTCACACCTTCTGAAGAGATCTTTCCATCTTCATCGCGCATATTTACTTCAACATCGCTGGCAAGACAAGGCCTCAAAAATCCATCAGCAGTTAATCTCATTCGATTACATGTTGAGCAAAAGTTATGACTAATAGCGGTAATAAATCCTACAGTTCCCCTTGCCCCAGGGACTTTGAAATCCTTTGAAGGGCCATTATTTTGTATATCTACAGGGACCATACCCATCTTATCGATAATTATTTCCTTGAATTCGTTTAGAGAAACATAATAATTACCAGAAAGAAGGCTTGTTTCACCCATAGGCATATACTCAATAAATCTCACATGTAGGTCCTTATCTATTGTGAGATTAACGAAATTTTCCAATTCATTATCGTTGATACCCTTCATCACAACGGTATTAATCTTTACTGGATTTAAGCCAACTTCAAGTGCTGCTTTAATCCCTTCAATTGCTTGAGAAAATTCGCCCCTTCGAGTAATCGTTTTATAGGTATCGGGATTTAAAGAATCAAGACTAATGTTAACCCTAGACAAACCTGCCCTTTTTAAAGCAAATGCATATTTTGGTAGAAGAACGCCATTAGTTGTCATAGTAATATCTTCAAGTGCAGGAATTTTCCTCAATTCTTTGATTAAATTTACTACGCCTTGTCGAACAAGAGGTTCACCACCAGTGATACGAACTTTCTTTATACCAAGTTCAGTACCTACTTCAACGATTTTGATTATTTCTTCATACCGTAGAATACTGCTATGGGTCTTGAAAGTCACACCTTGAGGTGGCATACAATAAATACAACGTAGATTACATCTATCTGTTATCGATACTCTAAGATAATCGATACTTCTTCCGTATTTATCAATCATTATAATTGAACTCTCCTTTTATGACATTATTTCACCTGTATTATCTGTTCTATAACCCCCCAATGCAATTACTTGGCTCTTAAACTTTTCAGAATTAATAACCTCAAGAATTTTTCCCATCCTGGTATCTTGTAGAAAGTCAGTTGGAATTATAAAATCATATCTTTCTTCTAAAAGAGGTATAAAATCCAAATCCATCGCATCGGCAGCTGCCTTTATCCCTAATCCTACATCTGCAGATTTATTTGCAACGGCTGCTGCAACAGCAGTGTGGGTGAATTCTTCTCTCTCGTATCCCCTAATTGATTTTGAAGGTATCCCCTTTTTGTTCAACCAATAGTCTAGTAATACACGGGTACCTGAACCTTTCTGTCTATTGATAAAGTTAATATCTGGACGGATTAAATCCTCTATCTTTCCTAATCCTAAAGGGTTGTCTTTTGGTACAATTAAACCCTGTTGTCTCCAAATTAAATTAACCATAGTTACTTTTTTATCACCTAAAATCTCTTTAACGTAAGTTTTATTGTACGTTCCACTTTGTGGATCCAAAAGGTGGGCTCCAGCCAAATGACACTCGCCTCTTTTAAGCGACATCAATCCTCCCATACTCCCCACAGATTGAATGTTAAAGTCAAATCCAAGTTTTTGAGATTTTATTTCATTAACCAATATGTCTAATGAATAATCATGACTCCCAATGAATAACACGTTTTTTGAAATGGAGGAGATGGGGTTCAAAATATATATTTTCACCTTTTCGTTGATACCTATTCCTTCGGATTTTTCTGGGACAGGCATAATACCATCTGCATTCACCAGTGACTCCATGGCAGCCGAACCCCTTTTTCTTGGAACCGCTACGTATTCTCCATCAATAAAAGCTAAATTAACCCTTAAAAATTCTTCCAAGCCAACTTGTGAAGGAACTTTTCTACGAACAACCGCATTTATATATGGTGTTTCTGGAACGTCCAAACTTAACATCTGATACACAAGGGTTCGTACAAAAATATAATAATTCAGCAAAGCAGATAGAGGATAACCAGGTATACCAATTACCGGCTTTTCTTTTATAACACCAAGAATGACTGGTTTACCAGGCATTATGTTAATTCCATGTACAACAACTCTTCCTACTTCATTTAAAATTTTCTCGGTATAATCTTCCCTACCTGCAGAAGAACCCGCTATAATGATCAAAATATCGTTTTTTTCGATCTCATCCAGCACTTTTTTCTTGAGATCTTCATATTTGTCGGGAAGGATCTCGGTAATTGAAACTTTTGCTCCCCATTGTTCGCCATAAATTTTCATCATAGTCGAATTGAAATCCACAAGTTGACCTTTTTCTGGATCCTGATCGGGAGGAATAATCTCATCACCCGTTGGAATGATTCCTATCAAAGGCTTTTTTTTAACGTTGATTTCTTTCACACCTGCTTCTAATAAAGATCCTACATCATAAGGCCTTATCATATGATTTACTGGGAACATTAATTGCCCTTTCATTACACTTTCTCCAATAGCTCTAATATTTTGCCATGGTGTAGCACTTTTTTCTATAATGTAAAAATCACCTTCATCATTTATTTCTTCTATCTTTATAACCGCATTAAATCCTT
This sequence comes from Petrotoga sp. Shatin.DS.tank11.9.2.9.3, assembly GCF_003665005.1. Classification (NCBI taxonomy): domain Bacteria; kingdom Thermotogati; phylum Thermotogota; class Thermotogae; order Petrotogales; family Petrotogaceae; genus Petrotoga; species Petrotoga sp. Shatin.DS.tank11.9.2.9.3. The sequence goes on along the minus strand of NZ_JGVT01000005.1, from coordinate 153,184 downwards.
CTGGTATCGGATCTCCAGTATCAACTATAACCGCATCTAAACCTTTTTTCAACATCAATGGATTTGTTTTACTGGCTCCATATGTATTTGAAGCTTTAACCGCTATACCATCCATTGCGGATGCATAATAGTGTGGCCCAAACCTTTTTGCATAGATAGCTTCTGCTGTGACTCTACCGTTAGAATTCTCAACTTTAATATTCTCTGTTTCAACAAAATAATCTTTGAAAATCTTAAAATATTCTTCTTTAGCTTTTTCTAAAGAGACTTTTTCTAAATATATTTTACTCATTTATTCACCTTCTTGAATTCAATTTACCACCTTGAAAAGCTCTTATATAGCGCCCCTTCGCCCCGCTCCCCACCCAAAAGGATAAAGGAATTTTAACCCACTTGACCCGAAGCCCACTCATTTAATACAAGTAGACATCTACAGTTTCCTCTTTATTGAGTCCTTCTTTGTTAGCATCTATTTTTATATAACCGTCGGCATAAACAAATGTAGATATCATTGCTGATTCACCGACTAATGGATCCGCAATGTAATTTTTTTCAGCATTTTCAATCAATCGAACTGGAATGTACTCTTCTCTTCCTTTATCTGAATCCAAATTTCTACTTAACTTTGCTTTAATATTGCATTTTATGTTTTTTTCTTTTATGCCCATTATCTTCTCAACCAACGGTTTAACAATCACTTGGGTAATGATAAAGGATGATGAAGGGTGGCCAGGTAAGCCTAAAATAGGTTTACCTTCAACTACCGCAAAAATCGTAGGTTTACCTGGCTTTATCGTGATTCCTTGAGACAATACCCCAGGTTTCCCCAAAGAATTCAAAACTTCCACCGTCATGTCTTTAACTCCTACAGAACTACCTCCAGAGATCAGGATCAAGTCACAATCTAAATTGTTTTTTATACTCTCTCTCAAAAAATCAAATTTATCTGGAATTATCCCAACGTATCTAATTTCTGCACCTACTTCTTCTAATGTTGTTCCTATTGTGTAACTGTTTATATCCCTTATTTCACTGACTCCAGGAACGCTTTCAGGGGAGACTAACTCGTCTCCTGTTGCAATTACAGCTACTTTTGGCTTTTTATAAACTTCAACATCAGTTATTCCAAGGCCTGCTAGAGCTCCCACATCCTGTGGCCTGATCTGATGGTATTTATTTAAAATTACCTTCCCTTTAGGAATATCTTCACCCTTATAAATTACGTTTTCACCAACTCCAACAGAACGATTGATTTCAATCATTTTTTCGCCAACGTAATCAACGTATTCTATCATAATGACTGCATTTGATCCTTCTGGCAACATTCCACCCGTCGGAATTTTTACAGCTTCACCAGCTTCTACCATTATCTTTGTTTCTTGCCCCATGAACACTTCACCTTTAACGTTCAAATAGATAGGCATACTTTCCGAGGCACCAAAAGTATCCTCCGCTTTCACAGCGAAACCATCAACAGTTGATCGGCTAAAAGGTGGAAGATCGATGGGAGAAAATAAATCCTGGGCTAAAATTCTCCCATTGGACTCTTTAAAGTTTATCGTTTCTGATGGCAATAAACCAATATTTATATTTTTATTCACAATTTCCCAAAACATTTCTGGGGTATTTAAATCCAAGAATTCAGACATACTTAGCCTCCGTCTTTATTTGAATAAACCAAGCTGGCAGTACCGAACTTTGATGTTTTGATCATCCAACAATTTCCCAAATTTAGGTAATTTGATATTCAATGCCTTACAGATAGCGTGTGCATTAAAACAACTCACTTGTTCAAAATTAATCTTGAATTTCATACTGTTTCCGTCTTTGATTAATTCTTCAAGGTTTTCTTTATCGATTATAATATCGGCTTTACTTTTGGCTTTGGTCGCTGATTCTTTTTCTTGTGTATCATCAGAATCAATGTAAAAAACCAAAGTTGGTCTAATAAAATCTAGGATACTGTTTCCTTCAATAATCAAATATTCTATGTCCTCATCTAAGAGCTTGCGTGCCCTTCTATAACCTTCCAACAATCCTTCATAATTTGTTTTTAGTAAGATTACATTTTGGGCTCCAGATTCTTTAAAAAACGCAGTATCTTTCCCTTTCTCACTAATAATTGAAGGATCAGCTGTAACTTCTATTTCCTCATTAGTTTTATGGATAGATGTTTTTATCACTCCAACGTGACAGTTTAAATTCTTTATCATTCGTGAAATTAAAGTAGATTTACCGACATTGCTCGATTTTCCACCAACAACGATGGTAACCAAAAAAAATCACTCCCATCTTAGTAAACATGCACTGCAGAAGCTTTGAATGTAACAAAAATCTTTTTATTTTCTACTAAATTCAACTCTTTCAACGATTGCCTAGTTATGTACACCACCAAAGGAATACCAATATCCACGGTAATATGAACTATAGATAATTGTTCATAAATCCGCTTTATCACTCCAGGGAAAACATTCCTAGCGCTTGAATCAAAAGGATTTATAGATAACAATATATCTTCAGGTCTGATAGAGATATTAACATTCCCTTTCTTTTCACTGGCCACACTTATTTTCAATCCATTCACTGAAACATAGGTACCAGAATCATCTTTTACTATTTCTCCTCTAAAAATATTTCTAACCCCAGTGAATTGAGCAACAAAATCAGAATTCGGTTTGTTGAACACCTCGTTTGAATTTCCATCTTGAATGATCTTCCCATCTTTCATTATAGCGATTTTATCCGCTAAAGAAAATGCTTCATTAAAATCATGTGTTACATGAATTGTAGTAGTCTTGAGCTGTTTATGTAAGTTCTTCAAATCTTCTATAAATTTTTCTTTTGTTTGAGGATCTAATGCACTTAAAGGTTCATCTAACAGCAAAATTTGTGGAGAAGTGATTAAAGCTCGTGCAAGAGCTACTCTTTGCTTCTCTCCTCCACTTAGATTCTTCGTTTTCCTTGTGAGTAAATGTTCTATGCGAAAAAGCTCTACTATGTTGTTTAACAGAGATCTTATTTCATCTTTTTTAATTCTCCTCGATTTTAATCCAAAAACAATATTCTCTTCCACATTTAGATGTGGAAAGAGCATATAATCCTGATAAACCATTCCAACATTTCTCTCTTCAGGAGGTAAATGTGTAATTCTTTTCTCTCCGATAAAAACATCACCAAAGTCAGGTTTTATTAAACCTGCTATAATCTCAAGAATCACTGTTTTACCTACACCTGTTGGCCCCAAAATTACAAAATACTCGTTATCTTCGATATTCAAATTGATATCTTCTAAAGAAAACTTTTTAAATCTCTTCGATATATTCACGATTTTAATCAAGCTCGTTTTCCTTCTCTCTACCTTCTATTGAATTCTTTCTGTTTATGAGTGTTAAAAAGATAAACACAATGAGACTTGTTATCACCATAATGGCTGCAACGGGGCTTGAATACTTCAATCCAAATGAAGTAAATCTCTCGTAGATAAGTACCGACGCCGTCATTGGATGATAAGCTAATATAATAACCGCACCAAATTCAGATAATCCTCTTGCCCACATCATAAGTGAACCAGAGATTAAATGGTTAAAATTCAAAGGTAGCGATACTCTGAAGAAAGTTCTCGCAGGGGATGAGCCCAAACTTCTAGCAACCTTTTCAAGTTTAACATCAATAGATCTGAACCCTTCTTTAACTTCATTCACCAAAAAAGGCATACTGACAAACATCATCGCAACAACTATTCCTGCAAATTCGCCAACGAACTCTATTCCAAATATCGAGAAAAATCTTCCCAGAAAAAATCTACTACCAAAAACCGTTAAAAGCGCTATTCCTGCTGCTGTATGTGGTATTATAACGGGGATATCTATCAAACTTTCTACAAAAGACTTACCAAAAAAATCTTTACGAGCAAGCAAGTAAGCCAAAGGTACCCCCAACAATATAGAAATTAAAGTTGCAACTAACGATGCACTGAAAGTAAGCAATATGGAACTGTATACTTCTTCTTCCTTTACAGTGTCAATAAGAACTTGCGGTTCAACTCCAAAGATAAGCTTGGCTACCGGGGCCGCTATGAAAAACAACAATAGTATCCCCAAAAAACTAAGTATTAATTCGAACCATGCTTTTTTAATCATTCGCTCCACCTTTTAAGAAATCTTGAAGCTCCTGGGGAGCTTTTTCTATGTTTACACCTTCTGGGGGATTAATTGACGGTTGCCCGTTTTCTTCCATGATGGCTCGTCCTTCTGGACCAATGACGAATTTGATGAAGGCAATTGCTCCCTGTAGATTTGGAGCGTTATTGGGAATGGTTAGAGCATATACCATAGGTTGCCCTATTTGGGTTATCATTTCACCAGGCTCTTTGCCCGTTACATCAAAAGAAGCAGTTGCATAAAAATCGGCATACTTCGTACTTTTCAAATTAATTTGTTCTGGTAATTCCACGTAGGGCATTCGATGTTGCAACGCCACAGATTTGTAGATGAAAATATAATCCAGTTCTCCTGCCTCTAATAGTGCGATTAAATCTGTTTCTTTTGGTCTAACGTTTTTTGGTGGACAGTTATCAGCGAGTTTTTTATATAGATTATCCACTTTATAATATTTTTCTGCCAATTTCCAAACAATCTGGCTTCTGTATCCACAAGGATCGGCATTTGGATCCGAATGACCGTACTCAACATCAGGACGCAAAAGAATCTCATACCAATTGTCAGAATTAATCTCATCTTTGTAGCGAGAATCTTCTGTGTACATTATCACCATCTCGTTGTTGGCAAAATTTATGTACCATTCTGTGTACTCTGGGATCATCAGATTTTCGATGACCGTATAATCCGCAGAACCTATAACGTCCGCTTCTCTTCCAAGATCGGTAACCTTTCTAACAGCTTCTCTACTTCCCGCTGCTTCCCTAATAACATCTGTTCCAGGATACTGACTTTCAAAGGCTTTTTCAATTTGTGCAAATGGAACGCTTAAAGATCCCGCATGGAAAACTACAATCTCTCCAGTTATATCTTCAGCCATCATCAACGTCCCAAATAAAAAAACAAATAACATAAATGTGTACTTATAAATGCTCTTCATTATTTCCTCTCCCCTTATCTAAATTTTTTTATCTAAGTTTATAAACTCTAAAACTTACTTTAGCAACCCTTTACTGTTACATCAACCTAGAAGATTGAGGAAAGGAGAGCAGCTTAAAAAAATTAATGACATTACAAAATAAAAAAACCGGCGTGTGAAGACACCGGTTCATAATGTGTCTCCTTTCCTAATGCGGGAGGCATAGAAGTTTCCTTCTATACCCTATCGTCTAAGTCACCATAGAATGAATTCCGTAGGTAACCTAGATCGAAGACATTATAAAATGTATATGAAAAAAATTGTTTTCAAAAGAACTTAAATTTTAAAGTTATATATTCACAACTTCTCTCGTAGGAGCCTTAAACATCGAATAACTTAACGCACCTTTTATTGCTTCATTCAATAGATGGCTTATATCCCATTGATTTTTCATCGCTGCCAAATAAACTCCAGGATTTAGGACTCCTCCAACAAAGATAAAACCAACAAGTTTGCCATCTCTTACCAGAATTTTGTGGTAACTTCTACCTTCTTTTTCCTTATAAACATCGTAAGCATCTTCTTTACTAATACCCCCAGTGAAAACAACTTCTCCAAATAAATTTACTATGTTTCTAGATACTTCTTTGGGATATTTCCAAGAATACCCCGCCATATTGGTGGCAGCTATCCTTGCTTGTTCCATCGCAACAGGCCACAAGGCATGCATTTCATACTCATCTGAAATTAAGTCTATGGATTCCGTCACATCCCCTGCCGCATAAACATCCTTAACAGATGTTTCCATATATTCGTTTACCAAGATGCCAGTGTCACATTTGATAGGCGTTTTTTCGAGAAAATCTATACTCGGCTTAACTCCTTTTCCCACAACAACACAACTGCCTTGAATTACTTTGCCTGATGCAAGAAAGATGTTTGCGTGATCTCCTTCTTCTTGAACCTTCGTTATGCTTTCACCTGTGATTAACTCCATTCCATTTTCTATTGCCCTTTCAGCAATAATTTCTGAACCCTCTTCATCAACAATCTGAGATAACATTCTACGCGATCTTATAACAAAAGTAGCAGGTATATTAAGTTCTGCTAAGGCATCAGCGATCTCAGAATTAACTAATCCAGCACCAGAAAGTATAACTCTTTTAACGTCACTTTTGTTCAACTTATCTTTCAATTTATCCATATCTGAAAGATTTCTCACCGTTAACACTAGTGGAGATCCTTCTACTTCCATATCTGGAACATAAGGTTCCGCTCCAGTTGCTATCAACAATTTATCGAAGGAAAATGTTTTGTTTTGTATAGTTTCTATCTTTTTTCTTTCAACATCAATGTTGACAACCCTTTGCCCCAATAGAAGATTAGCTCTCGACGGAGAGGGTAGAAACATATAATCTCTCTTTTTCAATTTATTTGACAATAAGTAAGGTAGAGACATTTTACTGTAGGGGAATACTTCTTCGGCGGATAATATAGTTATTTCCCCTTGAGGATCCAGAGATTCTAATGTTCGAGCAGCATTTAAGCCAGCTGCACTAGCTCCAACAATAACGTATCTCATTTTGAAATCTGGACCTCCAATTCTTTAAGTTTTTCTTCTGTGGGAACACTGTCTTTATCCCATCCTCTTAACTGATAGTATTCATCCAGCATCTTTTCAAGATCTTCTACCTGTCCTTTCGAAGGACCCGTTTTGATTGGTTCATTTAATATTCTTGGAGGTAAGGTATCATCCTGTCTTGTAAAACCAGCTTTAAGATTGAAAAGCTTTTCAATATTCCAAATTCTTTCTCCAATTTTCATGAACTCTTGGGCATCTATTGAAAAACCTGTTGCAGTTGACACCATCTCGGCTAACTCATTAGCACTGAGACCAAAAGTCGTGAACAAACATATTCCAGAAGAATCAAGTGCACCGGTTAAATCTTGTAAGGTTTTAATTATAGCCGCTTTGCCTTCATAAGCGTACTGATCAGCATCTCCCAATACCTCTACGGCTGTTCCATATCCTCTGACGTGGCAAGCACCACGATTGCTAGTTGCATATTCTAAACCCATACCTTTGATAGCCCTTGGATCGTAAGCTGGGAACTCCTGTTTCTTTGCCGACATAGAAAGTTCCGGATGACCATAATGCTCTGCTAAGCGATAGGAACCTTGAGCTAATAATTTCCCAAAATTTCCTTCTTGCTTGCACGCCAATTCCACGGCTTTTAACATAGCTTCTGCTGAACCAAATCTAAGTTCAAAAGGGGCATCTTCCTTGGGCATATATCCTTTTTCGTACAATTCCATGGCACAGGCGACCGTTGAACCCATAGCGATAGTATCGATTCCATATTTATCACAAAGATGATTTGCACTTATCACTGCATCAAGGTCTGAAACACCACACATTGCACCAAACGACCAAACTGATTCGTATTCTGGACCTCCTCCAATAGTTCCTTTATACGGTCCACTTTTTACTACCGTTACCCTACCACAAGCTATTGGACACTCAGCACATCCTTCATTTCTAATTAAATTTTTCTCCCTTAGAGTTTCTCCACTAATTTTATTTGCCTCTGGGAAATAAGCATCTTGGGCATTACGAGTGGGGAACCCACCAACACCATTGATAACATTCACCAACATTGCGGTACCTAACATAGCAGCCCCTTGACCTGCAAAGGCATCTTTGCTTAAAATATCTCTAGCCTTATAAACTGCTTTCATAAAAGCTTCAGGATCAGCCACTGGAGTATCTTCATTCCCTCTAACGGCTATCCCTTTTAGGTTCTTGCTTCCAACTGCGGCGCCAACACCGGTTCTTCCAGAAGCCCTATGACCATTGAACATTACGCTAGAGATAGGAGATAATTTCTCGCCAGCCGGTCCAATCGTCATGGTTTCAGCCAAGGGATGTGTTTGCTCTCTTATCAATTCGTCACTTTCGTCAGCCAATTTCCCCCATATTTCCTTTGCGGATCTGAATTCTACTTTACCTTTGTTAATCCATATATATACGGGTTCGGCTGATTTTCCTTCAACAACGATCATATCGTATCCTGTGTGTTTCAAAGCGGGGCCAAAATGTCCACCTGCATTAGAGCACGCAATAGCTCCATTCAAAGGACCTTTTGTGATTACCATAGTTCTTCCAGAAGAAGGAGCTAATGTTCCATCTAAAGGACCAGTGGCAAAAATAACCTTATTTTCTTCGGAGAGAGGATCTACCTTTGGATCTATTTCTTCAAGCAACAAGCGAGTACCGTACCCTCTGCCTCCTAAGTATTTCTGAGCCCATTCTTCATTCAATGCTTCACTTTTCACTTCTTTGGTTGTTAGGTTTACTCTCAATAATTTACCTTTGAATCCACCTTTTATCATTTTAAGCTCCCCCCTTTACTAAATCTTTTGCGATTTCTTTAAGGCGGGTGGCAGTTTCCCTTACTTTCACATTTGTGATATCTTCTACTTCTTCGTAAGACAAAGCTCCTGGATAGCACACTTTAATACACGCTGGATCCCCACCACAGTTATCGCATTTTATAACCTCTTTCCCTGTGTGATCCAATTTTATGGAACCCCACGGGCATGCTACGATGCACTGTTTACATCCGATACATTTTTCCTTGTTAAGTTCTACCACCCCTGTTTCAGGGTTCTTAGTCAGAGCGGAAGTAGGGCATACTTCTTCACAATATGCTCTCTCACACTGCAGACAAACACTTGGGACGAAGGTTAAATCTTCCCAAAACTCGTTCACTTTGATTCGAGAGTCAAGGGGGTTAAACTTTCCCGTATGCTCAAAAGAACAAGCATACTCACATGCCCTACATCCCGTGCATTTTGCCTGATCCAACATCAATACTTTCATGCACACTCCTCCTTTCAATATTTTAAAATGTTAACTGAACTACAGTTAACTAAAAAAAAAGAAAACTTTGTTACATTCAAACTCCTATTTTTGAAAAATTTATATTGTTGTTATTTTAACTCTTATGTAAAAAAAAGTCAATTTGATTTATTGGCAATTAGAAGCGTTTAGGGACGATTATTTTCAATTAGAAGGCAAATTCTTGCAAATAAGCGCTTTTCTTAATCTTATCTTGAAAAACAAGGATTAATAGAGGAATGAAAGTTCTTATTTTTCATTGAAGGTTAATTATTTCAAGGGAATAATCTTTTAAATCTATGAGTAGTAACTTGTTGTCGAGGGTATCTTTTCTTCCAATTATTACTTTAATTGTTTCTATTACTTGAAGGGATGCCATAATCGATACTACAGGTGAGATAACAGAGACCTTTTCTTGTGTTGTATCAATTTCTCCGAATATATCTTTTAAAGACGAAGTTTTACCTGGGATTATGGTTGTCAATTGACCATACCATTGATTAACGCCTGCATGAATATAAGGTACGTTGGATTCCCAAGCAAGTTGTTCAAGAATATATCTCGTTTCGAAATTATCAAGAGCGTCTAATATGACGTTCACATCTTTTGGTATTTTACTCTTTTTTGAAATTTTTTCTACTTTTGTTTCTATTATCGTAGGCAAGTTAAAAGATTCAAGAATTTTTTTAGCTTGATCAACTTTGTATTCACCAATGCTATCCACGCTATATAAAACTTGACGGTTTAGGTTAGAAGGTTCAACCTTATCATAATCCACCAAATATATTTTTTTTACACCAACCCTTTGTAACTCCAAAGCCTGATGAGTTCCAAGACCTCCAGCACCACCAATATAAACAACAGCTTGTTTTAGCTTTAAAGACTCCTCTTTTGAGAACAACCCTTTTTGTCTTTCCAAGTAATCCATATCATCCTCCTCCAGAAGGGGGAAAAATTGTTATTTCATCTTTATTTTCTACTAACGTATCCAATCCTTGTAAATGGCGAATATTTCTTCCATTTAATAATACTATTGTACCGCTTTTAAGTTCCCCGTTTTCTAGTAATTTTCTACTAAAGTAATTATCAAACTCTTGATCCAATAATTTTATTATTTCTTTAATGGATTCCGATTCTGATAATTGGTAATCGACTTCATCCTTTTTCAAATCAAACTTTATAAGGGAAAAGAATTTAATTTTCAAATCTTTTCACTCCTTTCCATATGCATTTCTAATTTTTCTACATCTTTCTTATAATTTATATTGAAAAACAATTTTTCAGGCTCTCCAATTTCTCTTATAATGGTTTCTTTTATTATTCTAACCTTTACTTTGGGGAAAAAACTCTTCAACTTTAATTGATCCTTTTTTAGTGAGGCACTGATAAAAGGCAAACATTTTTTGCTATAAACAGCGGCAAGTGGCTCAAGGTAAGAGTTGTACTCGGGCACAAGAACGTCATAATCTTTCTTCTGTAACTTTACAAATTCAAAAAATTCATTTGTCAAAAAAGGCATATCACAGGCTGTCAAAAAGTTGTAGTCGCTATCAGAACAGGTTAAACCCGTAAGCAACCCGCCTAATGGGCCTTTATTTGGTATTATATCCTCACAAAAAAATACATCTTGCAAAAAAACATACTCTTTTACGTTGCCTATTATGTATACTTTTTCAAATGCATTTTTTAGACCTTTAACAATCTGTTCTATCAAAGGTCTTCCGTTGATTGTTTCCATTGCTTTATTAGTCCCAAATCTGCTACTCTTGCCTCCTGATAGAAGTAAAGCGTTCATCAATTAAAACCTCTCTTCTTGAAACTCTTTTTTCAACTTTTTCTAACTTAACTGGGGTTATTTTTAATTCGGGTATCTTTGCTTTTAAATCATAAACACGATTGGTAAGTTTATTGGCTGGACTTTCCGCATAGTGAAAAGGCATGAAAAGTTGGCCAGGTTGAACTCTTTGTCCAACCTTTGCATAGGTTTCAACCGTTCCTTGAGGCGAAGTTATCCTAACTCTATCTTTATCTTTGATCCCCAATTTTTTTGCATCTTCTATGTTTATTTCGACATAAGAGTCTGGTTCATGCTTGTCAATAGGATAGGATCGCCTGGTCATAGTACCTGTATGGAAATGGTATAACATCCTTCCTGTCATTAAGGTAAAATTGTACTTTTCATCGACTTCTTTTTCTGGAGGAGCAAACTCAACTGGAAAAAACTTGCCTTTCCCACGAGAAAAACCATCCTTATGCAAATATTTTGTACCTGGATGATTAACATCAGGGCAAGGCCATTGCAAACCACCTTTTTCCAATCTTTCATAACTTATTCCGCCGTATAATTTTGATACTTGTGCGATCTCATCCATAATTTCAGAAGGAGAATTATATTTCATTTCATAACCCATTTTATTAGCCAATTTAGTTAATATCTCCCAATCTGCTTTAGCCCTTCCAGGAGAGTTGACCGCTTTTCTCACCCTTTGTATGCGTCGTTCGGTATTTGTAAACGTACCCTCTTTTTCAGCAAACGACGCCGCTGGCAAAACTACATCTGCAAATTGTGCAGTTTCAGTCAAGAATATATCCTGCACTATTAAAAAATCCAAACTTTCTAGAGCTTTTTTAACATGGTCTTGATCTGGATCAGACAAAAAAGGATTCTCACCCATTATGTAGAGAGCCTTTATCTTTTTACCAGCTTCTTCAAACATTTCTGTTAAAGTCAATCCTTCTCTATCAGTTAATTTTACACCCCAATAATTCTCAAACTTTTCTTTAATTTTGGGATCACTGACTTTTTGATAACCAGGATAAACATCAGGTAAAGCCCCTACATCACAAGCACCTTGCACGTTGTTTTGTCCCCTTAATGGATTAACTCCTGTGCTTTCAAAACCAACGTTCCCAGTTAAGAGTGCAAGATTCGTAAGAGAAAGTACGTTGTTAGTTCCGTATTTATGTTGAGTTATTCCCATTGCAAAATATATTGCTGCTTTTTCGGCTAAACCAAACATTTTTGCAGCTTCGATTATCTTATCTGCTGGCACACCTGTAATCTGGGATACTTTAGATGGTGTATAACCTTCTATTACTTTTATATAACTTTCAAATCCTTCCGTTCTTTCTTCAATGAATTTTTTATCAAGTAACCCTTCGTGGACGATAACATTCATCATTCCATTTATTAAAGCCACATCTGTTCCAGGCTTGTGATGTAATGAAATGTCAGCAATTTCAGAAAGTTCTATCTTCCGAGGATCTGCTACTATTAAATGGGTCCCGTTTTTCTTCGCCTTTTTTATCTTGCTTCCAATTACCGGATGATTCTCCATTGGATTTGAACCTATAACAAATATTACATCACTTCCCTCTATTTCTGATATAGAGTTGGTCATGGCTCCCGAACCAAATGCCATCCCTAATCCAACAACAGTGGAGGCATGACAAAGTCTGGCACAGTGATCTACAGAATTTGTACCAATTACTGCCCTCATAAATTTCTGCATAATATAGTTTTCTTCATTTGTACATTTTGCTGAGCTCAACCCACCTACTGAATCACTTCCATACTTTCCTCTTATATTCAATAGTTTTTCTGCAACATAATCTAATGCTTCTTCCCAACTAACTTTTTCAAAATGTCCATTTCTCTTTATCAAAGGGTCAGTCAATCTATCGGGGTGATTGACAAAATCATACCCAAACCGGCCTTTCACACAGCTTTCTCCATGGGGGTTTGGAGAGTTTTCGTTGTAAACGGAACCAACTTGAATTATTTTATTGTCTTTGGTTCTTAATTCCAATTGACAACCAACCCCACAGTAAGGACAGGTCGTTATAGTTTTATTAAATTCGTAATAACGCCCTTTTCCTTTGGAAGGAATATAAGTAAGAGCCCCCGTTGGGCACATTTCAACGCATTGCCCACAAAAGACGCATGGAGAATCTTTCCCTCCCAGATCTTCATCAAATGGAGGGCTAACTTTAGTTTCAAAACCTCTATTGACAAAATCCAATGCGTTACACATTTGAATCTCTTTACATGTTCGTACACATTTGCCACAAAGTATGCATTTGTCTGGATCAAGCTGTATAAATTCATTCTGAGCTTTTATCTCAAAACGTGGGAGTTTCTTTGTTCCGAAGGTGGATTCTTTAATTCCATATTCGTAAGCTAAATCCTGAAGGACACAGTTTCCATTAGCTTCACATGTCATACAATCCATTGGATGATCAGAAACTAGTAAATCTACAACCGTCTTTCTAGCCTCGATAACCCGTTCACTATCCGTTAAAACCTTCATCCCATCAGTTACTGGTGTAACACAAGAGGCAACTAATTTACGATTATTTTCCAATTCTACCAAACACATTCTACAAGAACCTACATCGGATAAATGTGGACTATGACATATGGTAGGAATATAGATACCGTTTTGTTTTGCAACCTGGAGTATAGTTTGGCCTGGTTCAGCTTCGTAATCATTATGATTTATAGTAACTACCAAAACATAAGACCCCTTTCATTATTAAATTTACGAAAAATTCAATATCAAAAAATCATATTCTTAGCGGTGAAAATATTTACAACAACTTCTTCATCTACTAGTTGAAGTTTATCTGTAATATTATATCTCGTTATTCCTTTTGAAGAGTAAGAAATGTAAAGATATCCATTTTTACAATCCATACTTAAAATTGGAAGATCTAAATTTATTATTCGATTTAAATCAAAACTTGACAGATCAACGATCGTCAATTGAGAGCCTATAGAATAAAATATATATTTATCATTCAGAGCAATTATATCGGGCAAATAATCAAAGCTAAAATAATCGATAATGTTAAAATTTACGTCTGTCCTAAATACCCCTTTTTCTGTTAAAAGGATAAATCCATCAGGAATTGAATGAATTTGTTCAATATGATCTTTGGAATAAAATTTAAAACTACTCTTTCCCGTTAAAAAGTTAAACTCTATTATCTTATCTTCCTCAGCTATATACGCAAAGTTATCAATAATTTCTATATCTTGAGCCATTCCTACAAACACCTTTGTTCCATAAAAGAAAGAATATATATTCTCTTGGGCAATAACGAATACATCTTCTTGGGTTTCTTTTATACCTACAATGTTTTCAGGAAAACTTTTGGTAATTGTATTCGTAGCATCATAGAAATTAACTACATTTTCATTGAGTTCGTAAAACCCCTTCTCGCCTTTTATCAAATCCCCAATATATCTTTTCTCCCATAACTTTTCTTTTTGTTTATCTATATAAACTATCTTTCCACCCTCATCAATTAACACCCCTGATTCCAACGCAACGAAATCATCAATTGAGTCAACTGTATTAATATACTTAAGTAATTCTTTAGTATCTAATTCATAAATATACAGCCCATCTTCGTTATTCGTTAAGTATATATACCCGTCATTTATCAAAATATTTGGTCTAGAAAATTGTCCAGTAATAATTTCTTGAGTTTCTAATGATTCCAAACTTCTTTTATATACACCGTTATTCGTAGAAAAATAAAGCAAATCATCTACTAAATGTATAGAAAAAGCATCTTCATCCCATATATACAATGGTTTCACATCATGTTTTTTTGTCGTGGTCAAATCTTTTGTTTCAAATATTTGTATACCCAATAAATCGTCGTTCACCACAAAAAAATCCTTACTCAAACTAATCATTCTAGGTGAAACCAACTGATCATAATAATTAATTTCTTCAACGGTTCGATCTTCTTTGACTTCATAAATCTTCATCCCTAAACCTGGACCAATCACAAATAAATACTTTTCAAACATTTCAACTTGAGTTACCATGCCCCGTAAACGAATATGTTCTTTCAATCTTATATACACCTTATCTTTCAAATCGAAGCTTATCAAGCCATTTTCACCATCCGCAACAAATAATAATTCTCCATTCGTTGCAACGGATAAAGAATCACCAAATGTGGAGTAAGAGTTTAATAAAGTTACTTTTTGGGGATCTGAAAAATCATAAATTTTCAATCCCTCTCTGTCAACAAGATAAAGATAATCTTCATAAATTTGAGCATCGTTAACATAACTACCGGTTGTTACTGAAGCAATTATTTCTTTCTTTTCAACATCGAAAACATAAAATCCTTCGTAACCTCCTATTATTACTCCGTATTTGGCATTTACTGTTGAGATAGGAATTTTTTCTTGAACAATCGGATTAGTAACCTCTTCTACTTGAGTACTACTCACCTGAACAGACCTTTCTTTTGCAATTTGGATGTGAAATATTACAACCGAAGTCATTATCAAAATTAAAACAATTAAAAAGCCTAAAATAGTATAATTCTTAATAATTTTGCGCACGGGTTACACCCCAATATGTTATAATTTTAATATAATTATAACATAATTTTTTTCGTATATTCTTTAGCCCAGAGACAACTTTTTTTCTAAATACTTTTATGATATAATTTTTTAGAAATTTATTGAATTATAATTAGCCATTTTAGAAACAAAATTTTGATTTTAAAAAGGGGGAGTAAAAATGCCATCCGAGTTGAAAATAGTCACATTCAACATTGGTAAAGAAAAGTTTGGCCTCGATATTATGAATGTGGATGCCGTAATTGAGTATGAAGAGACCACTAAATTACCAAATGCTTCTGACTATTTCGAAGGTGTAATAAATTATCGCAATGAAGAAGTTTTACCTATCATCAACCTGAGAAGAAAATTTAAAATGTCCGACTTTGAAGACAGATCTCACGCCAAAGTAATAGTTTTAAAAATCGATCAAAGACGTGTGGGAATAATGGTTGACGATGTAAAAAACGTAAGAAGTATCGACCCTAATTTAATAAACGAAAAACCTAATATAGGTGGAATGCGCGGAGCTGATTTTATAAGTGGCATAGCACGTTTAGAAGATGGTATGTTAGTAATATTAGATATAGATAAACTGCTAACCGAAGAAGAAAAGGTTGCAATAGACGAAGTTATTAATAATTAAACTGCTTTCAAAAAGCATAAAAAGTGGCGATATATTTATTACGCCACTTTTTTATGAAAAATTCATTCTTCATCTGCAGATGTTGGAATAACACAAATAAATTCTAAATCTTCATCTCCTGCGTTCTTCAATTGGTGCTCTATGCCTCCAGGGACGTAAACAAAACTTCCAGCTTCAACTGCATTGTATTTTTCTCCATCATAAACTTCTGCCTTACCTTTAACTATAAATATTTCATGTTCCCATCTATGAGAGTGTTTAGGAGAATATCCACCTGGTTTAACAGTGAATAACCTCATAACAAAATTAGGCGCTCCATAATTACTCTTCCCTATTAATATTCTTTTTTCAACATCTTTAGTCATTTCATTATTTATTATTAAAGGTTTAACTTCCTTTGCTTTACCTATTATTGCTTTTTCCTGCGACATATTCGATTTTTTCCTCCCTTGTATCTAAGTATTTTGTTTTTTATCTTTTTTTACTAGTTTTGGGATACTGGTCTTTATTTTTCCCAATCTGTTAACATCGCTCTCCAATGAGGCTTTATTTTGCTTTACGATTTCTTCATACACTTCTTCACGATAAATTTTTATATCTTTAGGTGCCTCAAAACCGATTTTTATACTTCCATTATCTTGTTCAACCATAATGAGTTTTATTTTTCTATTTCCTACTTGTATTACGATGGATTCTCCTATTTTTCTAGTTAATATCAACAAATCTATTCACCATCTTTTTGAACAGAGAGTATAGCCTTACTTCTTTCCAATTCTTCTTTCAAAAAGTGTCTAATTTTGTATTCTTCATTTTCAATTAAATATTGTACACCTTTATGATTTTTTTGGGAAATAATAATTGGAGCAGCTAAATTTATAGTTATTTCATCTTCTTTTTCTGGTATAGTCAATATACTTAATATTATAGCATCTTCTGGTTTCTCTAATTCCAAGTATTCTGTTAAATCTTGAGGAAGAGCAAACTGATAATCGTTTCTTATAAGTTGAGGAAAAGTAACAGGGAAAGCTACTTTCTTATCTTCTAACGAAGCTAACCACATGATAGGATATGTATCTTCAGGTTCCAGCAAAACAAATTGTTTAAGATCTTCGAAACCAGGAATACCATACTCAAAAATTATGGTTTTTTCAGTTTCTATCTTCACACTTCCCAACTTCGTTTCATATTCTTTTATCATAATTTTGGAAAACCTCCTTATAGAAAATCTGCCAAGGTTGGGGGAATAATATTACCAGCTGCCTTTAAAGCAGCTTGTAAGACATTTTGCTGAGTTGCCAATTCCATTACTACTTGAGCCATATCCGCATCAGCTTCATTGGATAAAAATTCTGTTGAAAAACTCTTAAATTCTTCCATTCTGTTTGAAGTCATTTCTAAAACTCGTTGAGTAGCTCCAACTTCCGTAAGATTCTTTAATACATTGTTTTGTATTTCTTCAACATTTTCCATCTCACTTTGAAGTGATGTGTAATCTCCTGCTTCTATAGCATTGGACAATCTTTTTACTATGGCAAAAATTGAGGCACCATAATCAGTTACAAAAGCATCATAAACTGTTTTACCGTATTCTATATCTTGCCCACCAACGGAAATCTTCTGCCTAATATTTGCTTCTGGGGGCATTATTATTTTAAAATTACCTTCGCTATCTATTTCCACGACTTTTTGATTGTTTTTAGCTCCCCCAAACACATAGTTTCCTGAAATTTCCGTATTTGCAATAGAAACTAGTTGCGTATTTATCTTGTCAAGTTCTTCTGATATAGCAACTCTGTCATTTTCGCTCAAAGTGATATTTTTTCCTCTTTCAGCAAGTTCTCTAATTCTAAGATATATTGAACTTACTTCCTGTAATGCTGTATCATACATATTCACATAATTTTGGGCTGTTTCCACATTAGTTTTATAACGTTCAATTTCCCTCAAACGACTGTCTAAATTAGAAATCCTTGTTGCAACAGCTGCATTATCTGATGGGTAACGAACTTTCTTTCCTGAAGTTAATTGAGAATTTAAATCACTATATTTCCTTAAAACATCTTGAATATCGTTAAGTGTTCTACTACTTAAAAGATTTTCAGTGATTCTCATGTTTTTACCTCCTCACCAACCAAACAAGTACTATTCACTCTATTATACAACACCCAAGTTGTTAATAACCGTCTCCATCATTTGATTGACCGCTGTGATAACCCTGGCAGAAGCATTAAAAGCCTGCTGATATTTCACAAGATTAGTCATCTCCTCGTCGATAGAAACACCCATCACCCTTTCTTTTTCAAGGCTGATTTCACTATTCAACATTTCACTGTTGAGTCTCATCTTATCCGCGGTTTCTCCCTTAACTCCTATATCTGTAACAATATTTCCCAAAAAGTTCGAAAAACCAACCCTTCCATTATCTAATACGGAATTATCATACATCTTGGATATTTCATCCCATACACTAACGTTTCCTGCACCAGTGGGAGAATAATTAATATTATAATAACCCAAATCGGTTGCAAGTAAAGAAGGGTTCTCTTTTAAGTTAGACGATACAGAAATTTGATTGACTATTCCTAATTCCTTATCAATTCGTAAAAGATCCGCTTTAGAAAACTTTTCATCTATTTGTTCAGGGCTTATATCTGGAGAAATCAGTGTAACGATATTGTTAGAATCATCTTCGATAAATCCTAAAGCATTGAATAATTTTTCAGGACCCTTTATAGTAACGTTCTTTAAGTCAAAATCTATTAGATTTCCAGCTCTCAACACAAATGAGCCATGTGGAGTTACAGAAGCGGTAACCCCTGTGTTTGTGGCATTGATTTTATCAACCAAGTCATAAGCAGTGTCTTTAAGAGGGTTGATCTCGATTCTTATTCCATTTATACTCATTTCTATTTTTTCATTTGAACCTAATAAATTATTCAAAGTAGGTTTTGAGGTATCTAAGGCGTCTAATGTTATTCTTTGTGCGTCATTTTCTGAAAGAGAACCATCTATGTCGTTCAATACGATGGTATCCAAATCAGCATTTGGAACTTTCTTCGTGGGAAGTATGTATATAAACTTCTTTTTAAGATCACCCTGATCATTCCTTATTTCTCTTTCTAGAGCTTTCAAATAACCTCCAGAATCGCTATTTATTTTTGATACTAAATCCGTAGCATTTGAAAAATATATAGGATCAGTCTCATTCGGCACTTCAAGCTTAATTTCGCCAGGGATGATAAGCTTTGGAGGAACTATTGAATAATCCTCTTCTATTTTGTATGCCTTAATTTCTTTAGTAGGAAAACCGTATTCCCTGAGAAAATCTCCTTTTATATCAACTATTAATTTGTCTTGAAAGCCAGAAGTATCCTTAAGATAAATAACATTATTTGTTGGATCATATTCTTTTAAATTATTAACGTCATATTCATCTGGAGAAGACAAAGCTTCAGAATCTACAGAGTAAAGATTGAAATCACCTGACTCAAGTGTAGGATCTTCATAAAAACTTCTATAACTTGTTACATATTGAATTGTGTCTGGATGGAATACGTCCGAATTTCCTGCTATCCTGAAAAATCTTGAATTTTCAAAACCTCTTTTGGTACTTATATCAGCAAAAAAGTTGGCTCCTGTTATAGTTCCTGTTGAATCCCACCCTTCTTTATAAATAAGATTAGTTGTATCGACTAAATACAAACCAAACTCATCGAGTTGTTGTTGATAAGAAGGGATGATTTCATCTCTCAATTCAAAAAGTGCAGACATTTTTCCATCGTTAAAAGTCAACAAATTGCTACCTACATAGGCGTAATATGCATCATTTGTTTCTGCAATGGTTAAGGATCTTATCTCTTGATAACTACTTCCATTTAAAACTACTTTATCCCCCATACTCAAAGAAATTTGACCATTTGAATGACTTGTTATTCTTATATTGGAAAGTTCTGAAAGTTTATCCAACAATCTATCCCTCTCATCAAGCAAATCATTAGGGGAACCACTCATTGAACTTGATGTGAGTATCTTTTGATTTAAATCGGCAATCCTTTTCAAATAACCGTTTATTTCGTCTATTCTGAGCTTTATTTCACTGTTTATATCATTTTTTAATTCTTCTAACCTATAGTTAAGATCTTTCATGGTGTTAACTAATTCTTCCGCTCGAGATACAACCTGAGTTTTAGCGGCTTCATTTGATGGATCAGTTTTCAACTCCTCGATTGATGCCCAGTAAGAATCATACATATTTCTCAAACCCGTTTCTCCAGGTTCACCAAACAATTGTTCAATATAATGCACATTAGAATATATATTTTCCCAATAATTCAAACGAGAAGAAGTTTCTCGAAATTGCAAATCTAAAAATTCGTCTCTCACTCGTTGAATATCGCTTACCGTAGAACCAGTTCCAAAAGATAAAGCTGCTCCCCCACTCCCTATCGTTGTTAAATTAATAGGGTTGGTAGTCACAATAACAGGACTCTGCCTAGAAAAACCCTGGGTATTAGAATTAGAAATATTATGGGCGACAACGCTCATAGCGATTTTATTGGTATAAACTCCTAGTAAACCCGTGTTCAATAGGCCGTTCAAAGTCATTGCACACACGCTAACCCCTCCAACTTCTTGAAGTTAAATCTTTGTTCAATCTACTACCCTTTTGAGAGTAAGTTTTGCTGTTCGTAATCGATTCAGGATTCAAAATTTGATATATAAAATTGTTCAAGTTAGATTGAAATGAAATGATGTTACTTAAAAGATCGATTTCACTCACTAACTCCTTTAAATTTTTAACTAGTTCTGAAAAGAGAAGTGCAATTTCATAATCATTCTTTGAAAAATAATCAATAATCGATTCTAATTTGTTCTGTATTCTTTCTTCCAAACATATTTTCGATATTAACTGTGCTCTTAAACCTTCTATTTTTTTAAAGTTACTTGCTAATTTTTCAATCGTCAAAAGGGTTGAATTAATCTCTTCGATAGATGCTTTTTTTACTAAGCTTTCCCTAAGGTTATAAAAAGATTTTTTTAACTCTATTAAACTAACGTTCTCTTCCTTTAATACTTTTTTTATCGCTTCTAAATCATTACTAATGTTGGTCACCTACTTCACTCAAACATTTTGTTTACAATTTGGTCTACATTGATATTATACGAGCCATTTTCAATAGATTCCTTCAATTTCGATACCAGTTCTTGTCGAATTTCTGGTATCTTACTTGATAGTTCTATATACTTCTTTGATTCTCCTGTAATCCTATTTGCACTTTCTAGGTTTTCAGATTTTACCTGCCTCTTAATAAAATCCTTATCAAGCCTTTTTCGATTTATTTTATCTAAATTATTACCATCAGCAGGATTGATATTGTTGATATCCATAATTTAGTCCCTCCTTTCAACAATTTGAATTTCATATGTATTATCGTCCACAATTATTATAACATTAGAAGTTTGTAGCAAAATTATTTTTTTCCAAAGACTTTTATACCTTTGTAGCAATAATAAAGAAATATAAATTTAAAAATTTTATTTATTTTTTTACTTGACTTTTCTATTTTTTAGGTATATAATTTTTTTAGACAAACCTAAAAAATAGATATTTCATAAATAAAAAATCATCAAATAGGAGGTAGGTAAATATGGAAGGAAGGATTCCTTTAATTGGAGAAAAGTTTCCTGAAATGAAAGTATTAACAACGGACGGTGCAAAAGAACTACCAAAAGACTACAAAGGAAAATGGTTGGTGCTCTTCAGCCATCCAGGAGATTTTACACCTGTTTGTACAACAGAATTTGTTGAATTTGCAAAAAAGCATGAAGATTTCAAAAAGATCAACACGGAACTTTTAGGACTTTCTGTTGATGCCGTTCATTCACATATCAAATGGATGGAATGGATCAAAGATAACCTTGGAGTAGAAATTACTTTCCCTATAATAGCTGATACAATGGGAAGAGTAGCCTCAAGATTGGGAATGGTAGACCCCGAAAAAGGTTCCGCAACTGTTAGAGCAGTTTTCATCTTAGATCCTGAAGGAACCATTAGATTGATCATGTACTATCCTTCTGAGGTTGGAAGATACATCGAGGAAATATACCGAGCTGTAAGAGCTTTACAATTGGCAGACAAAAACAAGGTAGTAACCCCAGCCAATTGGCCTGACAACTCAATACTTGGAAGTAAGGTAATAATTCCACCAGCATCAACTTATGCTGAAGCAATGAAGAGAAAAACGTCAGCCGAAGAAGGATACGATTGGTGGCTAAAGGTTAAAGAAGTTAAAGAATAATACTAAACCCCAGCTAGTAGGAAGTAGATAAGATATTATCTACTTCCTACTTTTTTATGATACAATTATGAATATAAAATCGAATGAAATTAGACACTATTCATGGGAGGCGCTTTGAAGGTTGCGTAAAGATAGAATAGAAAAACTTCTCAATAAGATGGCAAAAAATAATATTTATCAGGCAATAATATCCTCACCACCTTCTCTTTACTATTTTCTGAATGAGTGGTTTGAACCCGGTGAAAGATTGTTGGTATTATTCGTAAATACTTCTGGCGAAGTTAAATTGCTAGTCAACGAATTGTTCCCGGTAAATACTGTTGAAGAAGAAAATTTAATCAAATATTCTGATTCAGAAGATCCCCTTAAAATTTTATCTTCTCTTATTGAAAAAGATAAACCTATAGGCATAGATGGAAGTTGGGAAACCCGTTTTCTTTTAGGTTTAATGGATATTATTAAAGATTTATCTTTAAAACAGCTTTCTCCAATAATTAGTGAATTAAGGATGGTAAAAGATGTTGATGAAATAGCGTTAATGAGGTCTTCTTCTTTATTAAATGACTCAGCTATGGAAAAGGTTATAGACCTAGTATCAGAGATGCTTCCAGAAAAATACTTAGCCAAAGCCATCAAAAATATTTTCGAAAGAGAAGGAGCCGATGGAGTTTCTTTTGAACCTATAGTAGGATACGGTCAGAATACTGCTAATCCTCATCATATGCCTACTAATGCAAAGTTAAAAGATGGAGATGTCGTATTACTAGACATGGGTTGCATAAAAAATTATTATTGTTCAGATATGACAAGAACAGTCTTTTTTGGCAAACCTATTGAAACCTTGAAAAATATTTATCATATAGTTTTAGAAGCCAATTTAAAAGCTATTGAAAAAATAAAACCTGGCCTTAAGGCGTCTGAAATTGATGCTACCTCGCGTAATTATATAGAAAGCAAAGGATATGGAAAGTACTTTACTCATCGAACAGGTCATGGTGTAGGGATAGAGATTCATGAAAAACCTTACATATCTTCAAATAGCGAAGAAATTCTAACACCTGGCATGATCTTTTCAATAGAACCGGGAATCTATTTACCTGGTGTCGGCGGAGTAAGAATAGAAGATCTGGTTTTGGTGACTGATAATGGTTGTGAAGTATTAAATAGGTATCCAAAAGATTTCTTGGTAATTTAATCACTTCTTATGCTTTCGATCAATTCTTTGCTACTAATTGAAACTAGAGTCTTTTTTCACTAATTTAGTTAGTACCCTCCGCTTCGCTGAACTCATTTTGATTTTCTTTCACACTTAACAATCCTAAAAGTATGGTATAATAAAAGTACAGATACTTCAATTTTTTTGAGATAGGAGGTGGATGAATGTATAAAAATATGACTTTTGAGGAAATTTTAAATAAAATTTCATCCACAGATCCAGCTTCGGCTGGAGAAACTGTCACAGCTTTAGTAGGGGCTTTAGCGTCTGCACTGGGTTACATGGTTGCAAATTACACTATCTCCAATGAAAATGACAAGGATTATGAAAATACGCTAGAAGTAGCTTTAGAAAATCTTATAGACATCAAAGAAAAACTTATGGAATACGCTGAAGAGTCTTCTAAATATTCAGAAAGGATCCAGAATGTCATGGAAGGAAAAGATAAGGACAAATCTTTAACAGGTGCCGCCATATTTTCTTTCAACATGGCAAAATCATCTTATAACATTCTAAAAAATTGCTTTACCTTGTACAAATATGGCAACCCCGTACTAAAACCAGAAGCAAAAATCACTTGTTATTTAGCATGGGCAACGTTGAATTCCGCCATTATTTCTGTTGAAGCAAATTTAGAAAAAATAAAAGAGGAAAAAGTAAGACAAAACCTTTTAAATGATACAATAGAGTTCAAGAATGAAGCGGATTCCTTGTTAAAGGATTTGAAGGAGGAAATAAAAAATTAATGGATGATTCACCTATAAAATTTGAATTAATTCATATTGATAGATACACTGGGGCTAGGCGTGGGCGAATCGTCACAAAACATGGCACTATTGAAACACCAGTTTTTATGCCTGTAGGTACGAATGCAACCGTAAAAACTTTAACTAACTCGTTATTAAACGATATCAATACTGAGATAATATTAGCTAATGCTTTTCATCTTTACTTAAGACCAGGCTTAGAGGTTCTTGAGCATTTTCAAGGTCTTCATAACTTCATGAACTGGGAGAAGCCGATTTTGACAGATAGCGGAGGGTTTCAGGTATTTTCCTTACCAAACACTAGATTAACTGATGAAAAAGTAATTTTCAAATCTCCACTGGATGGTTCTCAAATAGAGTTAACTCCCGAGAAATCTTTGGATATACAAAAAGTAATTGGATCAGATATTGCAATGGTTTTAGATGTATGTATAAACTCCTTGTCTGGGTACGATGCTGTAAAAGATAGTGTGCAAAAAACTTTTAATTGGGCTTTAAGATCCAAACGATATCATAATAGCAACGGACAGGCATTATTCGGTATAGTTCAAGGAGGCCTCTTTGAAGATTTAAGAAATCTCAGTTTGTCTCAGATAACCTCTTTAGATTTCGATGGTTATGCCTTAGGAGGATTAGCCGTAGGAGAAAAATACCAAGATTCTGAAAAGATTTTAAAAGCTTTTGGAAATAAATTACCTGAAAACAAACCAAGATACATAATGGGGATAGGTTCTCCCACCATGATGTTTTTATCTGTAGAAAACGGTTTGGATATGTTCGATTGCGTCTTACCAACAAGAATGGGAAGACACGGAACAGCATTAACCTGGAAAGGAAAACTAAACTTAAAATCCTCAGAGGTTAAATTTGATCAAAAACCTATTGATGAAAAATGTGATTGTTATACATGTAAAAATCATTCACGTGGTTACATACACCATCTTTTTAAAAAAGATGAGGTACTCGGGAAAATCCTTTTAAGCATTCACAATCTGCGATTCAACATTTCTCTGGTAGAGAAAATGAGAGAAGCTATAGAAAATGACGAATTTAAATTTTTTAAAGATAAATTTTTTAGCAGTTCAACATATTCTTTAACTAATTAAAGCACTAGAAAGGAGGGATCCCCAGTGAAATCGTTTATAAAGTACTACAATGAAATAAAACCTTTATATCAAAATAAATTAGACCTTACCAAAAAATTCCAAGAGATCCCCAGTCTTTTTTCAGAAAGTGTAAGTAAGTTACTAGAAAACATTTATGGAGAAGATAACTTAGATAGAAAACTTATAGAAAGTTATATAGAATTCGATCCAGATAAAGAGCCTTATTTTAAATTAAAAAAAGAACTGATGAATTTTTTAGTTGAAGATTGGACTGATAGTGATCTTCCAAGCATTTTAGAAAAAATGGCTAAAGCTGCCTACGCTAGATATAAACATATAATTGAAGATCATGATAGAACCGAAACATTTAGAATGGAATGAAAAATAGAGTTAAAAAAAATTTGTCAAACCTGGGGCAGCATCCCCAGGTTTATAAGTTATAAATAAAATTAGAGAAAGGTAATCAAATGAATGATAAAAATAAAGATATAACCAAAATAAAAGATATGTTTTGGAAAGCTTTATTCCTTTTATACATAGTTTTTATTATATATCTATCGGTTTCCAAACCCATAATTAATTATAGTAGTTTCAAAGGAGAAGACAAAATAGTTCATTTTGTTTCGTATTTTTTGGGTGCCGATTTTTTCTTTATGGCTTTTTTCAAAAAAAGTAAAAGATCTTATTTTATACTTTTTTTGATTTTTTTTCTTTTAGTTCCCTTACTAACAGAATATTTTCAAAAATTCAGTATTTATCATACATATAGCCATTTAGACATGGTTACAAGTTATTTAGGTGCCGTGTGTGGTTCTCTTTTTTTTGCCTTCAAATATAAGGCTTTCAATTAGTTTAAAAAAGTATGAAGAGGTGCGTTTCTTTTGAAAGAAGTAAAATATGCTATAGTTTACCTGAATATTGATCCCAATTATGCAAAGTTGAATAATCTCCCTGTAAAATTACCTATTTTAGTGGAAGATTTTCAAAAAGCAAGAAAAACCAATAAAATACCTTTGGACATAATTATTAGAGGATTAGAAGCTCAAATTGATATAGATAAAAACAATCAATATTACTTATCTTACTTGGTTTATTATTATTATGAAGCTTTTAAAAAATCCCTCAACGATACAGATTTTGAAAAGGCGAAGGAATTTTTAGATAAGGCAGGTAAAATTTACCCCGATTATCGATTGCATTTTTATACTGGATTATACTACAAAAAATTAGGAAATCTTGAACTGGCAGAATTACATTTAAAACAATCAATAAAAGAAAAGCCAAATTTTGCATATGGTTATTATGAACTCGGTAATCTTATGTATGAAAGAAATATCTACGACGAGGCGATAGAATACTACTCTAAATCCGTCGAACTTGAAAAGGACTTTACGTTAGGTTTTCTGAAGATGGCAGATGTATACATGGAAAATGGCAGATTTGAAGAAGCTATACCACTCCTACAAAATTGCATAGAAATTGATAAAAATTTTGTTCCTGCCTATGAAAGATTGGGTGTTGCTCTGAATATGCTTCAACGCTATAAAGATGCACACAAAGTCCACCAAAAAGCTTTAGAAATAGATAGCAATAGATATGAAATTTATTATAACGATGCTCATTCATTGGCTAGATTAGGAAACCACAATGAGGCGATAAAAGCCTTAGAGAAAGCCGCTTCGTTGAATGAAACAGACTATATACTTCACGAATTAGCTTTGGAATATAAAAACATGGGAAGATATTTACAAGCAATTGAAACAGAGGAAAAAGCTTTAAAATTAGCTTCAGAAGAAAATAAAGACCTTATTGTTTTAACTTTATTAAAACTCTATGTAATAATAGAAGACGAAGAACAAGTGGAAATATACTTTGAAATCTTGAATCTCAATTCTGACTTTCACGAAGCCGCTGTTAATTTCAAAGTATTGTTCGAATTATCCCAAGGTAGAGTAGAAAAAGTGAAAGAGATATTGTTAGAAGAATCCGTATCAAGTTTTACTCTACTAATAGATAAATTAGATAGATTAGATTTTTACATCTCCAAACTTGAAGATTTTACAGATAAAAATATCTCTGACTCAATATTTGAAAGTATAGACGAATTTGGCAACATCGACCCTTTTACTTTGTCGGAGCATCTGGTAGCTAAAGGAATAGAACGCCCATTCATTAGCTGGTTAAAAGAGAGTTCAATAGAGTCAAAGTCATATCCAGATGGTGTTGAATTACTCACAAACGGCCTACTTCTTTCTGGCTTTAATTACGGCCTATCGGAAAGGGTAGCAACAACTATATCACAGTTTCTTTGGAAAGACGGTGATGGGTTAGCTTTCGGTAGATTACTCTTAAGATTCTACCAAGATCGAATCTTAGGAGAATCGTTACCCTTAGAGCCCTTTATTCAAGAAAATGTGGAAGAAATCAAAGATATGTCTTTTACTTTTGCCCAAATATTTGCTAATTACGAAGAACATTTGATGGATTTCGACTCGATAGTAGATTTTAAAATAAATAACTTTAAAGATGCTCTAAAAGTTTTTTTGTCCATGTTTAGAATACAAACTACAGCCGAAGAAATAACTTCAGTCAAATTCAAAGATCATAACACAAAAATTTTATCTTTATTCATACAGAATCTTAACTCGATTTCCAACTCTTTTTTGCAGTAAATTCCATACCAAAAATAAATTTTTTAGAGGTGTTACATGAAAAATTATTTAATAATATTTGTAGTGATTTTATTTTCCACTATTACTTTTGCTTTGAATATAAATATTCTCTCCCCACAAGAGAATGCCCAAAACGTCGATATAAGAACTTCTTTTAGATGGCAAACCATAGACGCAGAAGGAAAAGAGCTTAGATATAAGATCTATATCTCTGAAGATGCCAATATAGACGAAAAAGATTTGAAATTGGAAAATATTTTTTCAAACTTTTATACGGGAGACGTCTTAAAGCCTGAAACAACTTATTACTGGAAAGTAGAAGGAGTTGATCAGGATGGAAACGTGTACTCCAGTAAAACAGCTAAATTTACTACAAGAAGTTTACGTGCTGGAGATGCATATATTATCATATTTGAAGAGTTTGATAAAATTTTTCCTTTAGGTGATAACTTCCTGGGCATATCGAAAAACAAAGTTGAATTAATGAATGCCAATAAAGTTATAGTAAAAACGGTTGATTTTGAACAAAATATTGAAAATGGATTCTTGACAAGTAAAGCTGTTTTTCTAGTTACTCAAAGTGAAACTTATATCTTTGACTATTCTCTAGAAAAAAGGGAACAATTAAATGTCAAGATTAAAGGTTTAGCAGGAGAAAATATCTTTTACAGTGAAAATGAAATCTTTTCGATAAGCGACGATTTCCAGATACAAAAACAAATCGATTTCAACAACATTCAAAAAGCCCTAGTAAAAGATGGATATATCTATCTTTTAACTGAGGATAAATTTGTTAAAATGAATAGTAATTTTGAGACCGTTGAAAGTTATGATTTTAACGATAAAACTTTCGATTTCGACTATCTTGAAATTCAAAATATGACTTTATTCCCCATACTGACTAATAATAACATTATACTCTTAGACACCAACCTGCAAAAAATGTCACAACTCGACTTTCAAATTGAAACTCAAAGATATCAAAGAAAGATATACACATATTACGACAAAATAGTTCTATTATCCGGTTCAAAAAATCTTAACTTTTATGATTCTGAATTAAATTTAATCAGAACTTTCACATATGAAGAAAATTTCAATTATTTTGTCCCTGTTAACAAAGATAGATTCATATTAGTAGGAGAAAGTATTAAATCCTTCAATTTGGAAGGAAATTTAGTTTGGAACTATTCCACAATAAATAAATTCCAAATAATCGATGAACCCTTAGTATATGACAAAGGTTTAATGGTAGGGGTAAAAGACTTTTTAACTCGATTTTTAATATTTTATGATGATTTCGATTCTCAATACTATTTTACTCGATACATCAAAGAAAAAATGTCTTTACCTCAACCAATCGAAGAAATAGTGGCACCTCCATCAACAGTAACTGTCCAAGCTACCCCCATTACGCCCCAGGCAACGGAAATAACGCCTGAACCCACACAAATCACGGTACCAGAGCCAATAGAAGAAGTTATTACGGCACCTTCTACTCCTGTTGATATAACTGTTGAACCTACGCCATCAACACCTCAGGCTACGGAGATAACAGCCGAACCTACTCAAATCACAGTACCTGAGCCAGTAGAAGAAGTTATTACGACCCCTTCTACTCCTATTGATATAACCGTTGAACCTACTCCATCAACACCTCAGGCAACGGAGACAACGCCCGAACCTACTCAAATCACAATACCAGAGCCATTAGAAGAAGAAGATATTACGGCACCTTCTACTCCTGTTGATATAACTGTTGAACCTACGCCATCAACGGCTGAAGCAACAGAACTAACTAAAATATTCTCTAAAAGTTTTGATGAATATATCTACGGAAGTTTGTACGATGAAGAAAACTTTTATCTATATGGTTATGAAGGCAAAAATGACAATTGGGATGCAAAAACATGGAAAATGGATCCATATGGAAATATTTTAAACGAAAGGTCGTTATATGCACAAAATACAGACTTTTTTAGAGATGCCATACTCACTAAAGATTCTACCGATAACACTAAGAATATAATCTACGTTGGCGATACCCTTTCTTACGGCTTAAACGGTAATGCTTACATTGTCTCTTTGACTGAAGATGGCAGCGTTAATTACCAAATAGATTACGGGGATATTGGTAGAGACAGCGGTATAAGTATTACAAACATTGACGAAAATAGTTACGCAGTCACTGGAAATTTATTCATCAACAAAAAATTATCAGATATATTCGTTTCAAAGTATTTAAACGATGGAACTAGAATCTGGACTAATAACTTTGGTGGCAACGATGTAGAGATTGCTTTGGATATAAAAAACTCTCAAGATCAAGGTTTCATGGTTTTTGGAGCCTCAAGGTCCTTTGGTGCAGGTGGTTTTGATATATACGTTTTAAAAATTGATTACTATGGAAATATGAAATGGTCTAACGTCTACGGTGATTCTAACGACAACATCCCCGTAGGGGTTATCAAAGACGGTAGAAAATACTACGTATTATTCGAAACTACTTCAACACCTATGAGTTACGGAATTTTAGAAGTAGATGAATTAAATGGATTTGGAGATTCTTTTGAATTTCCGTTAGAAGGATCGAATAAATTTTTAGGCTTTACTATAATAGATGGAAAATATCTAGCATATGGTTACAGTATTGAAAATGGGAAAAAAGCCGGAATCATCTACGAGGTAAATTTCGAAGAGGAAAAATTCGAAAAGTTAAACACTTACACTCTCGATTATGATTTTGAAATAATCAGTATATCAAAGCCCGAAAATCAAAATTCTATCTATATTTTTGGAAATACCACCATCAATGGGATAAATAATATCGCCTTAATAATAGATATATTATAATTTTCCCCTTTTTGAATATACAAAGGTGCTGATTAATATGAAAATATTAGACCCGGTTTTTAAGCCTCTCTTAATAAAACCACATCATCAATATAGAGAAAAGTTACTTAATTCTTTGATCGATAATAAAAGTAAAAATTACATTCTAATAAAAGCTCCTTCAGGATACGGTAAGAGCATTATTTTTAGTATGTATTTTGATAAATTGAAAGAATAGAAAGTATGGATTAGTTGCCCACAGGATTACTTTGATTTTGACACCTTCCTAAATCATCTAATCTATACTTTATCCAAAACTATAAATCTGAAAGTATTTGATGATGATTTAAAAAATAATATTTCTTTTTTTACGGAAGAAGAGAAGGTTGTTGAACTGTTAAACGCCTTTTCAAATAGTAAAGAAGAAATATTTATATTTGTTGATTCCTTTGAAAATGTTATGTTTGAAGGAAAAAATGAAAATCTTCTCAAATTGTTATTAAACTTCATACCCCAAAACGTCCATTTCCTTTTTACTACTAACCAAGAGTTTCCAATTCCTTTAACAAAATTTGCTATGGCAAATAATGTTTACACTATTCAAGAAGAAGAACTAAAATTTTCTTTTGATGAACTTAAAAATTATATCAGCACAAAAAAAATTAACTTGTCAGAAGACAACTTGTTAGAGCTATACCAATTGACCGATGGGATACCCACTTTTATTAACATTTTAACCACATACATAGAGACAATAGACCTAAAAAAATATGATGAGCTTATAGATTCAGCAAAAAAAATAGATGAGTATATAAACTTACTCACCGAAGTCTTATCAGAAGATTTAAGAGAGTATTTGAAAGTTTTCAGCTTAATGAATGAAATAGAGCCAAAGATTTGTAAAGCATATTTCAATCTCAAAAGCGATGAAAAAATTCACGAGTCTTTTGAAAAGTTATACGATTTAAACATGATAGAAAAAAAAGATCCGCATTACTACTATATGAATGAAATATTCCGTCGAACAACCTCCAAAGGCATTGGAGAGAGAGAAAAAATCCATATATACCAGACACTTTTTAACATATATCAAAAAGAGCAAGATTACTATGGACAATTTCATTGCTTACTGAATATGAAAGATTTAGAAAAAGTCTATGACTTCTTTCTCAACCATTCTGAGCTATTGATAAAAGATTTTTCAATCATCAAAAAATGGTTAGATTTAATACCCACCTCTTTTTTCAGCAACAACATTGAATTGTACTATTACCGCGGCGTTATAGAAGAGAAATATTCCATGTTTGATGAAGCTCTTTCAGATTATAGGCTTGTAAAAGATAATATTCATAAAATTTCCAATAAAAGTATTCTTGAGAATATAGATACACAAATAATAGGAATTTACTGGCATCAGGAAAAATATGAAAAGGTCATCGAAATGGGAAATGAATTGCTAAAAAGTATACCAAATGAAAATTACCAGAGCTTAACTTCCTTGTACAATTTATTGGGAACCAGTTATTCTTATCTTTCAAAATTAGATGAAGGGAAACTGTATTTAAACAAGGCTATGGAATTATGTGAAAGATTCAATTTTACAGAAATGAAACCCTGGCTTCTCAACAACCTTGCTTACAATATTTTTCTAATCGAAGGAAATTTAGAAAGTGCGGAAAATTTCTTTATTAAATCTTTAAAAAGCTTTGAGGATTCAAAAGATCTATACGGAAAGGCACTTTTAAATGCGAATCTTACCGATTTTTATATTGAAACCCAAAAATATGAGAAAGCTAAAGAACATCTCGAAGCCTTTGAAAGCATCTACTTGGAAACTAAAAACATCGCTTACCTACCCGTTCTAAAAATCTTGCAAGCCAAACTAGAAGTAGAAAAAAAAGAATTAAAATCTGCTCAAAAAAGTTTAATGGAAGCTGAGAATTATTATTCAAGATCAAAATTTCTACAAGCAAATTATTACTTTGTCCAATCCCTGTATCTTTTAAAAAAAGATGAACTTAAAGAATCTTTTTCAACAGTTGAAAAGGCTATAAAGATTGGCAAAACTATTTTCAACGAATATCAGATATTGAACTTTGAACTACAAAAAGTTCGGTTGTTGATACATTTAAAACAATTCGAAAAAGCCCTGTCATACATTGGAAAAATTATTCAGATTGCCACAGAAGGGAAAGCAAAATCAATACTAACTCAGGCGTTACTCTTAAAATTATTTTTAAGTAAATCATTCAACTTGTCTTCTTATAATGAAGATTTAAAAACATTTAATGAGTTATTATCAGATAACAATTACCAGTTTATCTTGCAAAAATATCCCGAAATAACGAACTCAATTGAAGATCTCATAGAAATTAATTTAGAAGCTAAAACACCTTCCTTAGATACTTCACTTAAATTGAGATTCGAAGCCTCACCAGAAATCTCTTATCTTGAATCAAAAAAAGCTTTATACCCTAAAATCTATCTCTTTGGCGAATTTAGATTAGTATGTGGTGATAAGGTTTTGACTATGAAAAAGGTGAGAAATCAAAAAGCCTTAGAACTTTTTAAATTTTTAACTTTGAATTATGATCAATGGATTATTCAAGACGTCATAATCGAAAATTTCTGGCCAAATTTACCTTTTGAAAAAAGTCGCCAAAGCTTATACGTAGCGCTTCACGACATACGAAAGAGATTTCAAGAGTTTAGTTTGGTTGAGGAATATATACTTCAAAAAAATAAAAATTACAAATTCAATGTAAATAAAGTTTATTACTTGGATTACGAAGATTTTATCCTCCATTTTGAAGAAGGAAATAAATTGTTTAAAAACAAACAATACTTAAAAGCAAAAGAACATTATTTAAAGGCTAAGAAACTTTACTCTTATGGTCTTTTACCTTCCAATATTTACGACGATTGGGCAATCCCAAAGATAGAAGATGCTGAAAAATCTTATCTGTCAATACTAGCTATTTTGTATTCATTAGAAAAAGAAAAAGACATTGTAATGGCAGAAAATTACTTAGACGAATATTTACGGATCGAGCCTTTCGCTGACGAAATGAACATTGAGTATATCAATCTTTTACTGAAAAAAGGTGAAAGAAAAAAGGCTTTGGATTATTACAAATATATCAATGAGTTGTACAAAAAAGAGTTAGGAACAGCTTTTAATTCAAAAGAAATAAATTACTTCGTCAAAGAATTCCAAATTTATTAATCTTCTCCAAAAAAGTTGTTTTAGATTTTTTTTAGATCTCTTTACTAAAATCTAATAAACAACTTTTTATAAAAGGAGAGGATTTTAAATGAGGAAATTAAGCATGTTCTTTATGATCTTAGCGATCGGTTTGCTCTTTGTAAGTTGCGCAACTTTACCAATCAACGGAGATGACATAACCAATCAAGTAGTTATAAACACATTTATTGGACTTGATCGAGAAAGCGTGGAGTTTTTAGCTTATCAAGATGGGAAAGATGGAACCTGGACAAAACTAAGTTCAACAAACGGCGTGTACACTTTTACCCCTGAATCAGCTGATGGAAATTTTAGCATCTATGCTGTCAACGAATGGTATGATTCTTGGAATGAGGAATTTAACTATGACATTCAAATAATGAATCTCAACACCACAGAAGGAAAAGAAGTACCAATAACCTTTGAGTACTGGCCAGATACTTTTGATGCTACATTAAATTTGAATTTTGCAAGTGATTTTATAGGGAAAAGTGCAGGCACCTTTTACGGTATTGGTCATGGATTTCCCTGGTTTAGTACGGTGGATGATTTAATATTCCAATTAGAAGCAATTCCTGGCACCTATGATTTGGTAATTTTAGCAGGAAGTCAAGGAGAAGATTTTTCAAAAATATATATTGACAGAGATAGATCAATAGCAGCTGGTACCGACGACGAAGACATTTCATGGTCTGACTTTGAAGACTTCACAACATACATTGCTACAACCACCATAAACGATGCAGACGCATGGGGTAGTTTGTTAGTGGGTGGAACAACCCCAATATTTACTTGGTTCGGAGATAATTCCCAGGTAAAAATCCCTCAATCTCTTGCAACTTCTGATGACTTATATGCTTTAGAATTAAGTCACAACGATTCTGAAAACTCAGTTTATAGATTATTTACAAAATTTACAAACTATCCGTCTGATATTGAAATTTTGGACACGCTTCCTTCTAGTACCTGGGAAAAACCTGCCTTTTCAGACAATACATTCACATGGAATCAGTATGATCCCCAAATCAGCAATCATGAATTGAGATTTTATAATACCTCTTTAGTAAATGATGATTGGACTATAAATTGGA
The DNA here is from genome assembly GCF_003665005.1 of Petrotoga sp. Shatin.DS.tank11.9.2.9.3. NCBI lineage: Bacteria > Thermotogati > Thermotogota > Thermotogae > Petrotogales > Petrotogaceae > Petrotoga > Petrotoga sp. Shatin.DS.tank11.9.2.9.3. The sequence continues at coordinate 117,964 of NZ_JGVT01000005.1, read as the reverse complement.
TGATAGTATTATCTTCTGGTTGGTTGGGAAGTGCAGATTCATATGAGTATGAAATACCAGATTTATCAGGTTTAGAAGGCTGGAACGATTTATGGTATCCTGATGTTGATTCATACCATCACTTTGAAGCGGTTTCAGGAACCGAAGATGATTTGACAAAATATTTAGACCCAATAGCTGGCATGGAAGAAAGTATAATTAGTTATTAGCCCTCTTCTTTAAATAAGGTTAAAGTAAGAAAATAACCATTTACCCCCGAAAAGTGTTAAAATTGAATTGTTCGGGGGTATTTTTTATTTTAATTATCGAAGGGGAGTCATAAAATGCAGATATGTTCAGCCTTTGGAAAATGTGGTGGATGTAGAAAATTGAATATAAGTTACGAAGAACAACTAAAAATAAAAGAGAACGGCGTTCTCTCGCTGTTTGATAAATATCAAATAAAGCCTAATAATTATCACGGTATCATGCCTTCTGTAGATATATATGAATACAGAAACAAAATGGAATACTCTTTTGGTAACGAATACAACGGTGGTCCTCTTGTTTTGGGGTTAAGAGGAAAAGGTAAGAAGTTCGATGTCTATTACACAAAAGATTGTAAGTTAGTGGATGATGATTTCAACAGTATCGTTTGGCAAACAAGAGAATTTTTCTTAAAAAAGAACCTACCTTTTAGAAATTACAAAAACCACTCAGGTTTTCTTAGAAATTTAGGAATCAGAAAAGGATTAAAAACAGGGGAAATACTTTTAAACTTGGTGACTTCTTTAGACAATAATTACTATCAAAAAGTAGACGCATGGAAAGAAAACATGTTGAATACCAACTTAAAAGGAAATATCGTCTCCATAATTCAAAGTAAGACTGAATCTAAAGCCAACGTTGTCAAAGCAGATGAAATAGAAATATTATACGGCAGAGACTATTTTTACGAAAAAATTTTTGATTTAACTTTCAAAATTGGTCCATTCTCTTTCTTTCAAACAAACACAAAAGGAGCAGAGGTCTTATACCAAACTGCATTATCTTATGCAGAAAATTCAGATGTTGTATATGACTTTTATTCTGGAACCGGCACAATATCATTATTACTTGCAAATAAGGCTAAAAAAGTTTACGGAATAGAAATTGTAAAAGAAGCGGTAGAGGCAGCTAAGCAAAACGCCATATTAAATAATATCAACAACGTAGAATTCATAAATAAAGATGTAAAAGATTTTGTTAAGCAACAAAGCAGCACCGAAAAACCTGATTATATAGTGTTGGACCCACCAAGGGCTGGATTACACCCAAATCTTATAAAATTCATAAAAACCCAGCAATTTAATAAAATTATCTATATTTCATGTAACCCTAAAACCCTAATACCCAATTTAAAAGAATTATCCGATCTCTACACAATCTCAGATTTTCATTTGGTAGATATGTTTCCTCACACTGATCACGTTGAGTCAGTAGTATTGATGACGAGGATATAAGCTTTAATATTACTAGATTTGATAGATTACATTTAACTTGCTTGTATGATCTAAAGTACTAAAAAAATAGGTACGAAATATTTTTGGAGATACTTTGACTCACGCTCATATCACTTTAGGATCAAAGTAAACGGCAAAGGGAGAAAAACAGACATTTAAATAGAATTGAACTAGATAATTATTTCAACAACTATAGAAGTCTTGCACTTTAAATAAATTAGGAAATGGGGGATGATTGAAGTGGATAAAACAAAAGATATTTTGAACTACTGGTATAATTTAGAATTTTTTTCACCGTTTTGGCCGTTAAAATCACAAGAGACACTTCAAATTAATAAACCAAGTAAGAAATTACCTTGGATAATAAAGGATGATCCTAGATACATTTATGATATTTATTTAGGCAAAATCAAATCTCAAGATTTGATTGAAGCCATGTTAGATTCTATCGGTGAAAAAGATGATTCTATAGAAAAAGATAGTTCACTGTCATGCATCTGTGCGTTTAAATTAGCATCTGACGGGACCTATATAGAGAATTCTTTTTCAGTTGCTCCTTTTGTGTGGGCAGTTGCTAAAATAATTGCAGAAAAGAATTTGAGAACAAATTTGAGTATTTTTGAAATAGATCGGCTGAACAATGAAATGAATGAGGTCTTAATATCTGTCGAAAAGAAACTCGAATTCAAAGATTTGAAAGATATTTATACTAAAATTATGAAAAAAATATTGCTTAATTTGCCCACGAGTGTTTTTTGCGCCATTATAAATAAAAAGTTTACTAAAAAGAACGATGAAGAAAATGATAATGAGACTAATATCTCTATTTTATCAAGTTTTTATGTCTCGGATATTGATATGATCAGACACAAGATTCAAAAAGAGGACAAAATTGCAAATTATATTGAATCGCTTAATAACCCAAAAATGAGCCGTCTAGAGATAGATGTTGATGCTTCGCAAATGAAAAAATGGGTATTACCGGAAAAATTTCCTCTAGGTAAATGGCCTTCGATTTATAGTCCATGCCTGATGCAACAAATAGCAATCAATATAGGAATATCAGATGAAGAACAACTTGAAAATATCTTTTCAGTAAATGGCCCTCCAGGGACAGGGAAAACTACTCTCCTGAAAGAAATAGTTGCTTCATATGTCGTGGATAGGGCAATATTACTGAGTAATTACCAAAAGCCCGATGAAGCTTTTAAAAAATGTTGGTTTGCTTCTAATGAGAATGAATATTTAAAGTATTATTATAAGCTTACATCTGAGCTAAACAAGTATGGCATTATCGTGGCATCTAACAACAACGCTGCGGTCGAAAATATATCTAGAGAGTTACCCCTTGCCGAAGATGTAAAAGAATGTAATTCAGGATTGTTTGATATTAATGAAAACAAGGAGATCTATTTTTCTGATATTGCTAAAACGCTTATGAATAATGGTCAAAAATGCTGGGGGTTGATTTCTGCACGTTTGGGTAAAAAATCAAATATTAAGGAACTAACACAAGTTCTTTGGTTTAATAAGAAAAATATTAATTTACAACAGCTATATAAAGAGGAATTGCCTGACTGGAAAGAAGCTAAGCAGGTCTTTAAAAATAAATATAAAGAAGTTTTAAGCTACCGAAAGGAGATAGAAAATGCAATTGAAAAAACTAATAAACATAAACAAATTGTCCATGAATATGATAATGTAAAAAATATGTTGTCTACAGCAAAAGACAGAATAACTGCACAGAAAGATTTATTTAATCAAAAAATCAAAGAACAAGAAAGTATTAAGCATCAATTTGACGTGCTAATAGAAAATAAAAAACTTCTTAAAAGTAAGCTTTCTTTTTTTAAACGGATGTTTTCCTTCCTCTTTAGAAAAGATTTTATTATATCGCAGATTAAACAAACAAAACAAGAGCTAGATGCAATGAAAATAAAACTTACAGATATTACCTCGGAATTAAGTCGTTTGAAAATCCAATTGGATAAAACCATAGCAGATTATTCCAAAGCACAAAGACATTTTAAAGAAAAAGAAAAAGCATATATGAATAGTTGCGATTTAATGAAAAGATATAAAGAACAATTTGGTAACAACTTTGCCGATGAGAAATTCTGGGAAAACATACCAAATAATGAAAGTTCACAAATGGCCTGTCCATGGACTGATAAAAACTACGATACCCTTCGGGAAGAGCTGTTTTACTATAGTTTAATGCTGCAAAAAGCATTTATCTTAAACTCAAAAGCTGTGAAACAAAATATCAGTTGCCTTATAAATATGTGGAACGGAAGTTTTTCAGAGAAGGATAAAATATCAAGCTATGTACACCTTTTAAACACGTTATTTTTAATTATACCTGTCTTGTCAACCACCTTCGCTTCGGTAGAAACATTTTTAAAATACATAGATAAGAGTGAATTGGGGACTTTGATAATTGATGAGGCAGGACAAGCTACTCCCCATTCAGCACTAGGAGCTTTATGGCGTTCAAAAAAAGCTATTATTGTGGGAGATCCATTGCAGATAGAACCTGTAGTAACTGTACCCAAAGAACTCTCAAAACAATTTGCTGAAGAATTCGAAATTCCAGATCAGTATAAAGTACAAGAGCTTTCTGTTCAAATATTAGCTGACAGTATAAATCCATACGGAGGATATCGAATGTATTCCAGCAAAAAGATGTGGCTTGGATGCCCACTCGTAATACATAGAAGATGTATAGATCCTATGTTTTCAATTTCCAATGAAATAGCGTACAACAACAGAATGTTCAAGCAATCAGCAGTTCCAAAACCAGATGTTTTACTATCAATTAAAGAGTCTGTATGGATAGATATTAAAGGTAAAGAAAAAGGGATCAAAGATCACTTTGTGCCAGAGCAAGGAGATAAAGCAATCGAAATGGTACTTAATGCATTTGAATTAAACAGTGTGTTCCCGAGTTTATATGTCATTAGTCCTTTTAAATCTGTTATACAACATATGAAAAGGTTACTTAAAGAATCTATTTATAATAATTATCAAGGGTATTATAAAAAAAGTCACATTGATAATTGGATTGAGATATCCTGTGGGACTGTTCATACATTTCAAGGTAAAGAAGCGAACGAAGTTATATTCATTCTTGGTTGCGATGAAAAGAGTGGAAGTGGAGCCGCACAATGGGCAGGAAAAAAACCAAATATACTTAACGTTGCCGTGACAAGAGCGAAATACAGAATTGCAATTATTGGCGATAGCAATTTATGGAGAAAAGTTTCTAATTTTGATGTTGCATATAAAATTTTAAGTAAAGAATAGAATATAACATTCAATACTTAATGCAAATAGTTATGGAAATATTCCCAAGAACGAATAAAGACATACTTTTTCAAGTAAGCTGCCGCTTGTGCTAATCTTAGCCTGATAGTATGATAATAATATAGTTGAAATTAATTCAAAAAGGGGGAGTTTGACATGCTTATAGAAGACAACGCAATAGTATTGTTTCAAGGAGATAGCGTAACCGACGCAGGTCGAGATTATAAAAATGATGCTGACCTTGGCTTGGGTTATCCTATGATAACGGCATCATGGTTATCAGCTGCACATCCTGCAAAAAACATCAGTTTTATAAACAAAGGAGTAAGCGGTAACAGGGTAAAAGATTTAAAGGAATGTTGGATGAGGGACTGTATAGCCTTAAAACCCACTTGGGTATCCATACTCATCGGTATTAATGATTGCTGGCGACGTTATGACAGCGATGACCCAACGTCGGTAGAAAAGTTTGAGTCAGATTATCGTTACATTTTGCAAGAAGTGAAAACGCAACTAAACGCTAACCTGATAATATGTGAGCCATTTGTTTTGCCTGTGACAGAAGAGCAAGCTAAATGGAGGGAGGACTTAGATCCCAAAATACACGTCGCGCGTAAGCTAGCTAGAGAATTCAACGCTATATTTATACCACTAGACGGTATATTTGCTCAGGCAGCAGCACAAAAGAAACCTATCTTTTGGCTGCCAGACGGCGTACATCCATCACCTGCAGGACATGCGCTTATAGCTCAATCTTGGCTACGGGCTGTGGAAGCGTTATAAAGAACACTCTAAAATCCAAGTAATTACTTCGCTCGTAGATGGTGACTTCCCCAATATAGTTTCTCCTAAGGATACCTGGAAACGAGTGTTTTTTATTAATCCAAAGCTTAAAACTTGAAAAAAACTATTACTCCGTCCGATAACCATCCTTTAGGCATAACGTCTCGCTTGCAGCCATTTCATGTATTGAAATATTTCCAGAGAAAGGCAATTTAAAATAGGCACGATTGAGAACTTTCGGAATATACATTATAAATTCGTTTGAGATAGCGCAAAGATAGCGAAAGCTATGAGAACTAACTTGTATATCATGGCACGAGTAGTTCATAAGTACATTTACGCAATGGCCTGTCAATGTGGGAAAGATGTTGCTAAAAATAGGATAAATGTGTCGAGATATAATAATGCAATAAACTATTGCGGCCAATCTCAGATATAAAGCTTACTGAAGGGGGTACTAAACTACCATGATTAAATTCAACTTAATCGAAAATGAGGAGATTTTTACAAGAGACTTTAGACCTTTCATGAAGAACAACGTAATAGACTTTGCCTCTACTGAAGAAATTGTGGCAATTTACGGGCCCAATGGCACTGGAAAAACCTGTTTTGTTAAAGTTTTAGCTGGAGCAAAAGGTACTAAATTAAAGTTTGAGATGGATGGAGTTACATACAGTTCAGGTTCTACAGTATTTCATGTCATTAATGACCAGAACAACAGAAATATTATCGCTGGCGAAACGAAAGACTTCTTCCTTGGTGACAACATAAAAAAGGAACTTGAACTGCAGAAGTACTTAGCCGAAGGCCGTGAAAAAATTATAGGCGAAATCATACACAAATTAAAATCAAATCACGGAATTTCTGCTGCAAGTAATCCCTTGCTTTCACTTATAACTAATACTGATATTGCTGAAATTGTAAAGGATATAGTTAATAGTAAGTCAAAAGGTGCAAAATTTTCAACTGAGGTAATAATTAATAAATTTGCTTCTCTTCCATTTGAAAGCATTACTTTAAGTGATGAGCAACAGGCAAAACTGACATTTTTAAAATCTGATTATGCAAGCAAAGATTCTCTAATCCAACAAATTGAACAACTAGGATCAAAAACACTTAACTCGAATCCTAATGTTTACGAAATCGAAGAGAATACGGAAGCTATTGGTATACTTAATCGTTTCCATAAGGATCAATGTATAGTTTGTGATACCACTGGCATTGACTGGCAGGCATTGCTGGCGGATAAAACGGATAATCGTGCAAAAGTCTTTGAAGCTATCGATAAAGATATTCAACCACTCATTAAAAAAATTATTTCTTTAGTACCTGCTACCGACCCATTTAACATCAAGGTTATGTTGCTGGATGCAATTAGCAATGGTACGAAAAGAAACATAGACTCCCTGATATCGGATTTTAAAACCATTAAAGGAATATTTGAACGTTTGGTTATTAACGAATTATCAGCGGTTTTTGACAATAGTGATTTGCCAGCAAAAATGAAAGAATATCAAGAATTGATAGATGAAAGACCCGAAATTTCTGAAGAAGATATGCTTTATATTGAAGAAATAATTGGTAATAGCATGAATAAAAAGCTTTCACTGGAACGTGACGAAAATAAAAATTTACGCATTACGTTATCCAACAATGAATTTTTGGGTAAAACGCGCGACCAGTTGCCATTAAGCACAGGTGAGCAAAATTTTTTGTCATTAACATTTGAGTTTTTAAAAGCTAAAAATTCAGCTTGCCCTATTGTTGTTATTGATGACCCTATTTCAAGTTTTGATTCAATATACAAGAATAAAGTTGTATATGCTATTGTAAAAATGCTTCATCATAAAAAACGAATTATTTTAACTCATAACACAGACTTGCTCCGCTTGCTTGACAGTCAATACAAAAGATGTTACAAGCTGTATTTGATGAATAATACTGATGGGGAAGAAAACGGTTTTATTCCACTTAATAGCAAAGAACAAGAAATGTTAATTAGCCTCGAAAAATTGCTTGCCACATTCAGAGGATCAATTTTCTATTGTATCCGAGATATGAATATTTTTCTCATTTCAATGGTGCCATTTATGCGAGGATATGCAAACATCATCAATAAGGAAACATTGACAGAAAACTTAACTCAGTTGATGCATGGCTATAAGGAGGTAAAAGTAGATATTGCCAAAGCTTACATTGAGTTATTTGGAAATAAGGATGGTGTAATACCAGATACCTATGAAGTATCGGTTCCAGATATTTTAAGCAAAACAGTGGATGGTGTAAACATTTTAGATAATTCTAAATTTCCTCTATTAGATAAAACTTTACGGCATTCGTTTACATACCTGTTTTTACGGCTTTTAGTCGAAAAGAAGCTTGTCGAAAAATTTAAAATAGATACTGATCAAAACAAACAGTTAGGTCAAATTATAAATGCGGCTTACCCTGATGAAAAGGATATTGCGCAAATACGTAATCGAATTAGACTCACATCTAAGAAGACTTTGATAAACGAGTTTAACCATTTTGAAGGAAATTTAAGTATTTTTCAACCTGCAATCGATATAACGGACCAAGCTCTTGATAAGGAAAGGGTGGATATCACTAATTTTGTAAACAGCTTATAAAAATTAATACACTAAAACGCTATAATATTTCTTCTCTTCGAGTGGTTGCTGTGGAAAAAATGTTTAAAATAAAGGTTCCAAAATTCTAGAATATGAAATTATTGCAAGAGGTATATAATATATTTGATGCTACGAAAGTTTTTAGTTTTGTTATTTAGTAGAGCATAATTTTTAACAATTGAAATTGTTATACCTTTTAAAAATTTGATGCATCATTGATGGCCTTGAAAAACAATTTGCTGTATAAATATATATATATAAGAATTCATTGAAATTCGTTGCCTTATCTGAACTCCGAGATACCCTACTTCCCAATCTAATTAACAGCGAAATTAGAGTCAGAATGTGAGGGGAGACAAATTATGGGTAAGGGTAATACAATTAAAAATCTATTGCAAAATTCTATTGCTGCCTATTTTGCTGCTATTGAGATACATAATAAGCCTAATATTACTTATCGTTACGAAACAACTACCTTGCTGCTCATAAATGCATGGGAACTAATATTAAAAGCTTTTATCAGAAAATATGTGAAAAGCAAAGATATTTTTGAAAATAATGACCATACAATCTCTTTTAATAAAGCCGTTAAATATGTAAATGATTATTTGAACAAGAAAAAAGCAAATAGTTTTACTGCTGTTAAGAAAAATCTATGTATCATAGAAGAATATAGAAATAAAATTGTGCACTTCTATCAAGACTCTCTCGAGATGCTAATTTTTTCACTGATTGCGCGTTGTGCATTAAATTACGTTGAATTTGTTAAGGAGCATTTTTCGAGAGACATAATAGCTGAACAAGGGTTATTCATTATGCCTCTAGGATTTAAACAACCATTCAAACCTGAAGATTTTTTATCTAAAAAAGCAATAGATAACGTTTCTTCTAAGGAAGGAAAGGATTTCATCGATAACATCGTAAAAGTAATCGAAGATCTGAAAGAACAAAATATTGAGGATTCAATTGTTTTACCTTTTAGTGTTTATATAGAGAACGTTAAAAAAATAACTAACAGTGATGTATTAATTGCATTAACATCACCAGATCAAGCAGACGCGAAATTAGTAAAAGTGACCAAATATCAGCCTGTGAACGATCCCAGCGCCCTGAAAGTATCTTTATCTGACGACGAAATTTTTAATAAATTTCCTTTAACGTTTACTAATGTCCGTGATAAGTGTCGGGAAGAAATTCCAGGTTTTAAACAAAATCCAGATTTTAATAATATTATGAAGAAAATAAAAGAAGACCCAACCTTAAGTTATAAGCGAAAACTTGACCCTAAGAACGAGAGATCATCCTCAAAATATTTCTATTCCGAATTGGTAATAGATGAAATAAAAAAAGAATATAATCAAAGTAATGAACACCATACTCAAACTTAATCTTAACTTTGACCGTTGGACCTTGTTTTTAGTAAACTGAATGTAAAAAAGTGAATTTGTAAGGGTAAAATAACTATTTTTTTCGTAGCAACATTTTTAAAAAGCAGAAAAAGTTCAAAACACTGTTTTCATTTATTCATGCATGCTGGCTTTAAGATGTCCGAATTTTTGTAATTGCCAAACTCAAGGAAAAACTTTAGCTCAAAAAACATGATTTTATTTGATGTAATTCGTGAACCAGCTACCGCCCTTTGGGAGACAACGAACTTGTTATATTGCAGATCCAGATGGCAATCTGATAGAGATTGGTTCATTTAATCAATAGATAACTTCTCCTCGGTAATCTAGTAGCTCAGATAAGAGTTATGAAACTATATAAATCAACCTTTGGTTTATGCATACTTGAACCATTCTTTTGTACTATTTGCAATCTTTACAAGTATCAACATAACAGGGACCTCAGTTAGAACGCCGACTATGGTAGCAAGGGCCGCAGGACTTTGTGTACCGAAAAGAGAGATCGCAACAGCGACAGCAAGTTCAAAGAAATTTGACGCCCCAATCATACTGGCTGGTGCAGCAATATCATGAGGCAGCTTTAATGCCTTACTTGAAAAATAGGCTATGAAAAAAACAAGGAATGTCTGTATAATCAGAGGTATTGCAATCAAAATTATGTGTAGAGGGTTATTGAGAATAACATCGCCCTGAAATGAAAAAATGATGACTAATGTTAAAAGAAGTCCAATGGTTGTGACATTTCCAAACTTCGGAATAAATTGGTTCTGAAGATATTCTAGACCATGCTTACGGGTGATATAGTTCCGAGTTATCACTCCGCCCACAAGTGGAATGACAACGAACAAAACTACAGACAGAATCAACGTGTCCCATGGAATAGATACTCCTCCTACACCAAGTAGAAATGCCACTATCGGCGTGAAGGCTACAAGGATAATCAAATCATTAGTTGCAACCTGCACCACAGTATATGCAGCATTACCATTTGTTAGATGGCTCCATACGAATACCATTGCAGTACATGGAGCAGCTCCTAAAAGGATGGCACCTGCCAGATACTCCTGGGCAAGCTCTGCAGGGATAAGCGTTTTGAAAATTACAAAGAAAAATAACCAAGCGATTCCGAACATGGTGAAAGGCTTGATGAGCCAGTTTATCACCCATGTTACAAAAAGCCCTTTTGGATTTTTGCCCACGTTCTTAATACTTTGAAAATCGACCTTCAGCATCATGGGATAGATCATGAGCCAGATGAGTATGGCAATCGGTATGGATACATTGGCATACTCGAAGCGTCCGAGAAACTCAGGAATTCCAGGAAGGAATCTACCAATCAGTACACCTGCAATCATGCACAAGATAACCCACACTGTTAGATATTTTTCAAAAAAACTGATCCCTGTATTTTCGCTTTTTTTCATATAACCACCCTTCAAATTCTATTTGATTTTTTGCAAAATCTTTAGGACCACAACCACTTCTAAAAGCTCGCCATAATAGATCACATATCAGTCAAAACTGTGACTGCTCTTCTTTCAATAAAATAATATTAATGTCAAATAATTTCAATGTGTTTTTCTGCTTTAAAGTTATCATTAGATGGTTTGGTTTTGCAGCATTTATTTCCTTTTGCATTCGCTTTAGGGGTTGTTAACCTTTTCAGCAAAGTAGCGGCATACTCACTACCCTTTTCACTAATTGTGTAGTATGTCCATTTCCCCTCCTTCCTGCTCTCTACAACACCTGATTCAACCAGAATCTTCATGTGGTAGGAAAGTCCCGACTGCCCCAAATTCAACTGTTCTTGCAAAACACAAGCGCATTTTTCACCGCTACGAAGTAGTTGAAGTATTCTCAAACGTGTTTCATCGCAAAACGCTTTAAATACTTTTGCCTGTTCTTCATAAACAGTTGCCAAGATATCACCTCATATCAAAATTATTTGATATGATACTATTATATACATCATATCAAATTTTGTCAATGTGTTTGAAAAAGTTTTCGGACAAAGTAAATATCTATGGATACTTACTGATCCAAAAGACATAAGCTACTAAAAAATGATTTGGATACCAATTGTTAACTGTAATTATCATTATTTATGGTATGCTAATAGTAAGAGAAATATCAGGAAATGCATGGGGATGCATATTCATTTTTGTGTTTTTATGGAATGCGTTTTAGCAAAAAGCATTTTCAAAATTTAGGATTAAATCTGTAAATCTAATCAGTCACTAAAAATACCTATACTATCATTCTAACCCATTTAAATTTTAAATCAACGGAGAGATTTTAATATGTATTCTATCTTACTAGTGATTATCTATATTTCATTCATCAGTCTCGGATTGCCAGATGCTCTTTTAGGGTCAGCCTGGCCAAGCATGTATGAAACATTAAACGTACCTGTATCGTATGCAGGAATTTTATCAATGATTATCTCTGGAGGAACTATTGTTTCAACTTTGTTCAGCGGTAAGTTTATTCATAAACTTGGTACTGGGAAACTAACCGCCATAAGCGTTGGAATGACTGCTATAGCATTGTTTGGTTTTTCTATATCAACTTCTTTTTGGCATTTGTGTTTGTGGGGGATACCTTACGGTTTAGGTGCAGGAAGTGTTGATGCAGCACTTAACAATTTTGTCGCCCTGCATTACAAAGCTAGACATATGAACTGGTTACATTGCTTTTGGGGAGTTGGAGCCACAATTGGACCATATATTATGGGAATATTGTTGACTAAGGGTTTTAAATGGAATTCAGGATATTTTACTATTTCGTTAATTCAAATTGTTCTAACCTCAGTACTGTTTTTTACTTTGCCGCTGTGGAAAGAGAAGAAAACAGGTAACAAAACCAAAGAAGAAAAATATAAAAATTATTCTTTAAAAGAGGTTATTACTTTACCCGGGACAATGTCTATTATGATCGCCTTTTTCTCTTATTGTGCTTTAGAGGCAACTACTGGTTTGTGGGCGGCAAGTTATTTAGTTCTAAATAGAGGTATAGCTGCTGAAATAGCGGCCAAATGGGCTGCTTCATTTTATTTCGGAATTACAATAGGAAGGTTTATATCTGGATTTATAACATTCAAAATGAATAATAAAAATATGATCCGTTTAGGACAAGGAATCATTATTTTAGGATTGTTACTATTGATTCTTCCTTTTAGCAATTATACGGCGTTTATAGGCCTTATTCTCATAGGTTTAGGTTGTGCACCGATATATCCAAGTTTGATACATTCAACACCAACTAATTTTGGTAAGGATGTTTCACATTCCATTATAGGGGTACAGATGGCTTCTGCATATCTTGGAATAACTCTTATGCCACCCTTGTTTGGATTTTTGCAAGAACATTTCGATATAAGGTTATATCCCATATATTTAACGATATTAGCCTTTCTTATGATAGCGATGGTGGAAAAGGCAAACGGTATATTTGTGAGAAAACCTGTGATCAATAGTAACCCCTGATTTATTTGATATCTTTTGAGTAAATAAGTAACTCATCGCGCTTGTACCACCCTGTTTTTTCCCAAAATGCCTTACCAATTTCATTCTCATAATAAACAAACAAATGGCATTTTATGATACCTTTTTCTTTTAAACTATTTAAAACCAAGTTTACCAATTCTTTCCCTATCCCATTTCTTCTATACTTCTTATCAACCGCAAGATGGTAGAGATATCCTCTTCTTCCATCTTCGCCACACAGGATTGTACCGATGATTTTCCTGAGTTTGACAGTTACAAAAACGTAAGAATTCTAAAACAGGCATGAATAATAGCAAAAAGGCGTTTTTTGCTTTCTCTGTTTTTCAAAAGTGTCACTACATGCCTTCCTTCTCCTTTGTTTATCAGTGTTTTAGACTTAAGCTTTTACTTTGCTCAGTTCGCTCCACAGCTGACTACCGCCGTTTTATCACCTTCCTTGTAAAAACGTATAAGGTTACGGTAATCCCCAAGCAATGCGTCCGTTGAGTGTGTGACGATAATTAACTGTCCGTCTATGCCATCTATACCAAAGCAACTCTTCAAAAGCTCGGTGAATTCAGCATCTTGATTCTGCAGAATTCTCTTGTAGTAGCCGATGAGCGACCGTTGTAAGTACAGGTGAAGGTGGACTTCTGGTTCGTCAATCGACAATACGAGTGGCATCAGTTTTTTGCCTTTGTCGTCGCTATATAGGTGTTCCTCAAACGGAGTGGACTTACTTCTGTATAACTCCATTATCTGGCGCAGTATGTTTATCGAAGCCATCGCCAGATACTGGACACCGCTTCCTGTCGACTCAATTTTCCTATCACCATCAGAGAGATAGAAAAGGCTCATCAGCATTTCTGTTGGATTTGGGGCAATGGTTGCCTTGATGAAGTAGTCGTGGAAGCTGCGGATTTTGCCTAGATGACTGTTGATAAAATCCGTCAGCTTATTCACTTTCTCATCATTCAGAAATGTTGGAACACTATCGGAAATAAATCGCTCGATGATTCCATTTATGAGAAGTCCTGCTACCTTTTGCGAATCAAGGCGTAATTCTCTACTTGGGACAGACGTGGTCTCGTACTTCAGAAAGTTGATTTTTTTGATCAGCGGCTTCGGTATGCTCTCGTTTGAGTCTTCGTTAACGATTGTTGGATATGCTTCCTTGATGGTCTGAAGATAACGAATTTTCAGCAAGGAAGCATCATTTGAACAGAAGTTGTCGTCAAAAAAACCCTGCTCGTAGGGAAGCAATTTGATGTCCAGTTCGACTTTCGTAGTTGGCAAAATCCGCTTCTTCAAACCCCTTGCCACTGCATACAGTGTCAAGAAGAGATAAGAAGTTACTTTTGCCCAAATTGTTTTCACCAACAATATAATTACAGTCCGGGTTGAAGCAGACGGATATGCCGTCGATGTTCCTGTAATTTGAAATTTTAACAGAAATTATCCTCATAAGCCTTCCTTCGGATTGCACTTTACTATTCTCTTTATTCTACAGCAGAATTCCCCTAACCGCTCATGCTATTTAATTGGCTTGAGTAGGTGATAGGCACTCAACCCAGGAATTTACCTACACTTCACAAGCACTCAACTTCAGCCTTAATACTTGGCGAGTCTATATCCCATAAAAATTTACACCTTGTATTGTAACTTCATTAAAATTACCAGCAAGCACAAGGCACCTAATGTCAATGAGCGAACCCGTATGTTCAAAACATCCTTGTTGTTCTTAAAGACCTCCAGCATCCCCGGGGAATGAGTAGAATTTTTCTGAATTTTGCCGACTTGCAAGGAATGGCTCTTAAAATTTTCTTGGATTGCAGCAACCAAAGATGTCTTGGCTTCCCCACTAAGGACAATAACTGTTTTACCGTCAGAGTAAATCGCATCGAAAGGAAAGCATTTTGCAGAGATACTACTTTGCCACCGTAAAATTGGTAAAGCGGTTTTTACGGTAACTTATCTCGGTGGGTAGTAGACACCGATAATAATGAACGGGTTAGGAGATACATTGTGAAACTGCTTTGTTGTTCCTAGGAAGAAGTACAAATCCCGTGTCAAGAACCAATCGAAGCATTTTTCCTTGACCTTTGCGATTGCCACAGCTTCGTCTTTATTTGCTCTCTTCAGACAATTCCAATACAGCATACCGATTTCCCAATCCTCGATCATCATCTTAGATTGCTTACCAGAATCGTCCTCGAACCGATAGGAAAACTTATAAGGTACTTTCTGTACGACCTTAAATTCTTCCTCGATTTCTTTCAAGGTCTTGAACAGATGTAGCTGCTGCGGCTGGGCGATGCGTGGGTATATGAACCATACGAGTGTTTTGATGTGGAGCTTCCGGATGGAACTATAACCGGCTTTGGCAGGCTTGCTCGCACTGGTGTCACGTGGGATGATGAATTTCAGGTGTTTTCAGTAAATAGCGATGTGGAGGAATCGGTAACTCGCAGTGAGGACATTTCGATGGACTATGACTTTTTCCACTCACAACTTTTGGCGCTTTCTTGCGGTAATGACTATAAAGTAAAGATTATACCGAAAGACATCAATATCTGGATATCCCGTCTCTTCCTCGGAGATGCGGATGGTTTTTCTATTCTGTATTATCAGGATGTAGACAGCCTTGTTTACTGGGCAAATGAAGCGGCTTATCGGTGGAAACTGCGAGGCATAGCCATCTGGTCGCTTGGACAGGAGGATATGCGACTGTGGGAAGCGCTTCCGAAGCAAATATAGTTTAGATGTTTTATTAATTCAGCGCTTTGCTATAAGGCAGGGCGTTTTTTTATATGCAAAACTCAAGTTGAACGGAGGGTTAAGACAATGAAAACAGTATGGAACTGGGGGCAGGCGGTTTTTACTGCTATTGGCGGATTTCTTGGCTGGTTTCTTGGAGGGCTGGATGGATTTTTATATGCTCTCGTCGCTTTTGTGGCCATTGACTATGTGACCGGCGTGATGTGTGCCATTATAGACAGAAAGCTTTCAAGTGAAGTCGGAGCCAAGGGCATCTTCAAGAAGGTGCTTATTTTTGTGCTGGTGGGTGTGGGACACATCATCGACAGCCAGGTGCTCGTAAGCGGCGGGGCAATCCGGACAGCGGTCATCTTCTTTTACTTGAGCAACGAGGGCATTTCAATACTGGAAAATGCAGCACATATAGGACTGCCCATTCCTGAAAAGCTGAAGAACGCGCTGGAACAACTGCATGGCCGCTCAATTGAGGAGGATGAGAAGAAATGAAGCTTTTTACAAAGTACATGACGCGAAACGACTGCTATACGGCAGGTCGGAAAATCACGCCTAAAGGAATCATGGTACATTCGACGGCTGTGCCGGGCGTAATGGCGGCTGAGTGGTTTTCCCGTTGGAACAAATCTTACAAGGCCGGCGATATAAATAGGCAGGTATGTGTTCACGCTTTTGTAGACGATAAAGAGGTTTGGCAATACTTGCCTTGGGATCATCGCAGGTGGCATGCGGGAGGAGCAGCCAACAATACCCATATTGGCTTTGAAATCTGTGAGCCTGCTGGGTTTTCGTATAAATCCGGGTCGGTAATGGTGGGTTATGATGCAGCAAAGCAGGAAGATTATTTCCGTAAAGCGTGGCAGAATGCTGTTGAACTCTGCGTTATGCTCTGCAAGAAGTACGGTCTTAATGAGAATGACATCATCTGCCACTCCGAAGGATATAAGCTCGGTATTGCCAGCAACCATGCTGATGTGATGCACTGGTTTCCCAAGCATGGGGAGAATATGGACACTTTCCGTAAAGCAGTAAAAAAAGCGCTGGAGAACAGTACAGATATCAATACTGATATTGGAATTGGAGATATGGTGGAGTTTAAGGTCAGTGTAAAGAATTACTACCCCGGCAGTGTGGAAGTTCCAACGTGGGTCAAAAATGACTATTACCACAGGGTCACACAGACTTTATACAAAGGCAAGCCGGTCATAAAAGGCGGCAAAGAATGTGTTTTGCTTGGCAAAAAGGTTAAGAAATCCGGCGGTCAAGAGATTGCAGGCATAAACACTTGGGTAGCAAAAGAAAACCTTGTAATTGTAAACAGCATTCCTGATAACAAGTGCAATAGAACCTATACAGTGCAAAAAGGCGATACCTTATGGAGAATAGCGGAAAAAGAACTCGGTAGAGGAACAAGATATCCGGAGATTAAGAAACTCAATGGTCTGACTTCAGATACTATTTACCCCGGACAAGTTCTGAAATTGCCGGAATAACGATAAAGGACAGCCAATCGCGGCTGTCCTAAGTTTTTATAGGAGGTGCTTGAATGATAGAGGCGGCTAATCATTTACCATATAACCCGCAGGAAACGAACTATTCAAAGATAACACAGGAGGAAATTCAAAGAGAGGTTGATTACTGGCGGGCATATAAAATCCTGCAAAAGATGCTTAAGGCGGGACTGATTTCAGAAGAAGAATTCAACAAAATCGACAAGTTGAACCGCAAAACTTTCTCGCCGATGTATGCACAGCTTATGGCCTAATTAGCTTGCTATTAGCGGCACACAGAGGTAACATGTCACATGCCCAAAGGAGGTGAAAACAGTGAGAAAGGTAACAAGGATTGATGGAAACAATGCTCTCCAAGCTTTCAAGCCAAAGGTGAGGGTAGCGGCTTATTGCAGGGTTTCAACAGACAGTGATGAGCAAATGGCAAGCCTGGAAGCACAAAAGGACCATTATGAATCCTATATAAAAGCAAATCCTGATTGGGAATTTGCAGGGATTTATTATGATGAAGGCATATCAGGCACAAAAAAGGAAAACCGAACTGGACTTTTGAGACTGCTTGCAGATTGCGAAAACAAAAAAATTGACTTTATTATAACCAAGTCGGTCAGCAGATTTGCCAGAAACACAACCGACTGTATTGAGATGGTGAGAAAACTTACCGATCTCGGTGTTTTCATCTATTTCGAGAAAGAGAATATAAACACACAGCGCATGGAAGGCGAATTGGTGCTGACAATTTTGAGCAGTCTTGCAGAAAACGAGTCATTATCCATTGCAGAAAATAGTAAGTGGTCTATCAGACGTAGGTTCCAAAACGGAACATACAAAATTTCGTATCCTCCCTATGGTTACGATTATGTGGATGGAAAGCTATTTATCAATAAAGAACAGGCTGAAATCATAAAGCGGATTTTTTCCGAGGCTTTGGCTGGTAAAGGCACACAGAAAATTGCAGATGGGTTAAATTTGGACAAAATCCCAACAAAGAGAGGGTCACATTGGACAGCGACCACTATCCGCGGTATCCTTAGCAATGAAAAATATACCGGGGATGTCCTTCTGCAAAAGACCTATACAGATGAGAATTTTAAGCGGCATTATAATCGTGGGGAAAAAGATCAGTACATGATAAAAGCTCATCATGAAGCTATCATATCCCATGAGGAATTTGAAGCTGCCCAAGAAATTTTAAGGCAAAGAGGAAAAGAAAAAGGTGTAATCAAGGGAAGCAGCAAGTATCAAAAACGCTACCCATTCTCGGGGAATATCAAATGTGCAGAATGTGGCAGCAGTTTTAAGCGTCGAATTCATGGAAGCGGTGACCGTAAATATATTGCCTGGTGCTGCACAAAGCATATAAAGGACGCATCAAGCTGTTCCATGAAGTTTGTCAGAGAGGATGCAATTCATCAGGCCTTTGTTGTAATGATCAATAAGCTTATTTTTGGTCATAAATTCATTCTAAGACCATTGCTACAAAGCTTAAAGAGAACAAATTACTCAGATAATATAGCGAAGATTCAAGAACTGGAAACAAAAATCAAAGAAAATACAGAGCGGGTTCAGGTAATCATGGAACTTATGGCTAAGGGATACCTGGAACCCTCTCTTTTTAATACACAGAAAAATGAGCTGCTTAAAGAAGCGGCTTTATTAAAAGAACAAAAAGAAGCCATAAAACGCACAATCGATGGGAGTCAGACTATCCTCGTTGAGGTTGAGAAGCTTCTTAAATTTGCAACGAAAGCTGAAAAGCAGATTGATGCATTTGATAGTGAAATATTTGAGGATTTTACCCGCGAAATCATTGTGTTTTCACAGGAGAAAATAGGTTTCAAAATGAAATGCGGGTTGATTTTAAGGGAAAGGTTGATGAAATAATGAGCCATATACCTTTTGGATATACCATTCAAAATGGCAGGGCTGTCGTTAATGAAAAGGAAGCGATTATGATTAAGAAACTATTTGAAGTTTATCTTTCCGGGCTTTCTTTAAGCGAAGCGGCACAAAAAGCGGGTATTAAGCGTTACCACACATCTGTTGCAAGAATGCTGGCAGATAAACGGTATGTTGAGGACAAATTTTATCCGCCAATTATCAGCAAGGACACATTCGAAAAAGCACAACTGGAAAGACGCAGGCGAGCAGAGGCACTTGGTAGGATTTATGAACATAAAGGAAATGAAAAGAAATGCATGAATTTTAGGTTTCATGCTTCAATGCCAGATAATCTATACGATGATCCATTTCAGCAGGCAGAGTATGCTTATAGTCTTATTAAGAGCGAGGTGATTTTAGATGACAAACAGGAATGTTACGGTAATTCCCGCCCGTAAGCGAATTGGAAATAGTGCAAAGGCCGAGGAAATGCCTAAGCTTCGAGTAGCAGCTTACTGTCGTGTTTCTACGGACAGCGAGGAGCAGGCAACCAGTTATGAAGCGCAAATTGAGCACTACACAAACTACATTAAAAGCAATCCGGAATGGGAGTTAGCTGGCATATTTGCGGATGAAGGGATTACTGGAACCAACACGAAAAAGCGTGAAGAATTTAACCGGATGATAGAAGAATGTATGCAGGGCAAAATCGATATGATAATTACGAAATCTATCAGCCGTTTTGCAAGAAATACGCTGGACTGCCTAAAGTACATAAGGCAGCTTAAAGAAAAAAATATTCCAGTTTACTTTGAAAAGGAAAATATAAACACATTGGATTCCAAAGGGGAAATCCTGCTGACCATTATGGCTTCTTTGGCGCAGCAAGAAAGCCAATCGTTAAGCCAGAATGTAAAACTGGGTATTCAGTACCGATATCAGCAAGGAAAAATCCATATTAATCACAACCGGTTTCTTGGCTATACAAAGGATAAGGATGGCAATTTAGTTATCGTACCTGAAGAAGCAGAGATCGTTAAACGCATTTACAGAGAATACCTTGAAGGTTCCAGTATGCTACAGATAGCAAGAGGTCTGGAAGCTGACGGAATTCTGACAGGTGCAGGCAATCACAGATGGCATACCAGCACCATCAATAAGATTTTGAGGAATGAAAAATATATCGGTGATGCGCTGTTGCAGAAAACCTATACAGTAGATTTTTTATCGAAGAAAAGGGTGGCCAATAACGGCATAGTTCCTCAATACTATGTAGAAAACAGCCATGAGCCCATAATCCCGCGTGAAATTTATATGCAGGTTCAGGAAGAGCTTGTCCGCAGAAGATGTGTGCATATAAGTAAGAACGGAAAGAAGAGAAACTACAGCAATAATCATCCCTTATCCCAAATGGTGTTCTGCGGCAAGTGTCATGAAGTATTCCGCAGGGTTCATTGGAATAACCGAGGGAAAAAATCCATCGTTTGGAGATGCGTCAGCAGATTGGAAAACACCGGTTTGTTTTGTACCGCTTCCACTATACTTGAAGATACTCTCAAAGAGAAGATTGTAGAAGCTATCAATATAGCCGTCAGCGGGAAAAACTCTTTCCTGGCCATACTGAAAAAGAATATTGAAACCGTATTAAACGAGGATTTGGACGAGAGTACGGCAGATATTGATAAAAGGCTGGAAGAGCTTCAAGCCGAGTTAATTCAAAAGGCAAATTCAAAGGAAGTATACAATAATATTGTAAATGAAATTTATAGGTTGCGAGATTTAAGACAAGAAACACTTTCAAGAAACGCTCTCCGCCAAGATAAGAGAGATCGGATTGCTGAGATGACGGACTTTCTTGATATGCAAACTGGTGATATTACGGAGTTTGATGATAAACTGGTCAGAAAACTAGTTGAAAAAGCCATTGTATATGATGACAGGATAATGATTGAGTTTAAGTCTGGGTTAGAAATAGAAGTGAATCTATAGGATTATAATATTACCGCCAGTTGAGGAGGAGCACTAATATTATTGCGAATAGCAACAGGAAACAAACTAATATTCCTTTTGGAATTGTATAGTAATATGGACTGGAATTTGTTTAACTTTCTGCAAAAAAAATCGTTAAGATCAACTCAAGCCTGTACCTTTTATATAAGGCACAGGCTTGCCATTACCAGAAAAAGTATCAAATTATCGATAAAATATACTCGGCCCCAACTATCGCCACATTTGATAGGCTGTGCATCATCATCGGATATATAACACTTTTGCTCCTTTGATATACGATACCATACATTGTTCCTAACACTAACGAAAATAGTAACTGGAAATAATTCATACTTACCGAAAACGGGTTCACCGTCCATTTTATATGCGCAAGGGCAAAAAATATCGCAGAAATCAAATTTGCCCATGAAATATGCAGCTTTGATATCTTAATGCCCTTTTCACTTGGAATAAGACATGTAATTATTGAAATTGGCAAGGCCCGAAACAAAATTTCTTCTGAAGGACCTGAAAGAAACAATTGAAAGCTTAAATAACCTAATACATTTGTACAGGTCAATGGATAGTCATATTGCGATATTTGCCCGCTAAGATATCTGATAGCAGATATGATCGCTATATATGCCAACATTGCCAAAGTAAAAATCTTGACATATTTTAGTCCTGTCCTTTTATCACCAACTTTTAACCCAAAATCGATATTATATGTTTTTGACATTATAATAATAAGCACTAATGCTAAAAGTGCCTGAACTATGTGGTGTATAGAGATCCAGGCAAATACACCATTCTTATCAATTGTGCTGTAGTCAAACATGTTAGCAACAAGTGAACCAAGTTTGCTGCAAGCTTGCTGAAATAGGAATACCAATAATATTGTGATAACTATCCTTGCTCTTTTTGATTTATTGACTGCCATGCATCTTCTCCGTTCGTACTATTATCATAGGTTTTGAAGCTAATAAAACTAATCGTTGCTTTTTACACTAAGCTTTTTCTTTAATAACCAACCGATAAACATTCCTACCACGATACCTACCGCGTGGGCAGGACCCCCAATAGAAACTTGCGGATTTCTTATCGTTAGGATCGCATTAACTGCAAATAATGCTATCAGCCAATATTTAGACTTGGAATTTAAGATCAATGCATCCGGCTTAAGCGTAGCATAAGCTGCAACAATACCAAAAGCAGCAGCTGATGCACCTGATATCAATCCACCATTATAGTCGATCAACGGGGCATATATAAAAATAGTTAAGCTGCCAATAAAGCCGCAAACAACATAAGCAAAATAAAGTACTTTTGCGCTTGTTTCTTTATTTAGTTCAGTACCAAAGATAAGAACCAAAAGCATATTCAATAAAATATGTATTGGAAGTACATGAGAAAAAAAGACTGTTATTAAAGTCCATGGTTTCTCAAAGGCTATTTGGGGATCAGCGTTCAGCAGAAAATTGTCACCAAGATTCGGAAATACATTTAGAGCGATAAAGACAATTATATTGATACATATAAGTACCAATACAGCTAAGTTTTTTGTAAAATACTTTTTCAGATTCATTGTTCCCCTCCAGGATAAACTCAATTAAAATCATTTTATGGTTAATGCTGATTCTAAATATGAAAAATGCAATCAGACATCGTTTTAAACATTGAGAGAAAAATTGATTAAACTAATTTTTGTTCTCAAAGGAATAAGATGTCTTATAACTATTTGGATTCATAATTGAGATACGAGAATACGATTATATCAGCCTTTATCAGCGATGTCAATGAGGGAAGCTCCCCTGCGCGGTGAATATATGCTGCCGTATGACGAGGCGCATATCTATAAGCTCCGGACGTATGACATCCACTCACTCGATGCATAACACAACTTTTTTTGAAATCCTCATCATTTCATAAAATCGCTCTTCTTATAACAGGACATTAATGATTGATGTAGTAGTCTATTTCCCTGTTGGTTATCATCTTCCAGAGAATGAAATAGATGTTAAACGTGATATACTTCATTTGTTTCAAGTGTTGGCTGAGTTTACTGATAGCTCTGACCGAGTGCTTGCTATGAATAAGTTTGAGGCCCCACAATCAGTCGACTTTCCTATTAATGCTTATCTAGAGGTTATATATTATTTTATGGAGAAGAACGGTTACTATATGGAAACTGAACCTGTATATAAAACAAGAGACCGTGGAAATATTGACTGGGCAAAAACTATACAAAGGCAAAAGGCATTGATACAGTCTAACTTTTCACCAGTGTATACACAATATACTGTTCGAGAATCAACTCCGAATGAGAATAAGTTAATAACCCATATACACAGACATTGTGTATATGAAAGTTTTTCAAAACTAGGATGGCTATTTACTCCATATATGCCTGAACCACCACAAATACCCCTGTCAATAACCTGTGAAAATGTCACCTAAAAAATCATGATTTTATTCTATGAAAATGTCACTTTCGAGATATAATTTTGCTTTTTAAGTAACGAGTTAGAAATAACGACAAGAGAAAAATCATGAAAGTGAGATAAGATGGAAAAGTGAGTTTTTTCGCTAAGTTATAGCTAAGGCCGGGTGCGTGATAAAATTAGGGTAAAGCCTATGGAGCCACCCACCGGCATAAACAAAAGCGTGTTTGTAAAGTCGGCAGTCAAGTAGCTTTCGCGGCATAAGTAGCAAGGCTTTGCGGGTCAGGCCAACTTATTCCACGATCTACTTGACAGCCATTGCAGGTAAACTACTTTAAAAAAGAGCATGGGAAAAAAAGCCCTTGATAAAACTTATCAAAAGCGGTATGATGAAATTAAGAATATCTTCTCTCAGGCCCATGCTCGTGTGGAATTGAAGAGCTGATTGAGCATTTCAATAATTTCACGGTCGGTTTCTTCGTACGCGAAATTGGGCCTCTTTTGTGGCATTTGTCGCCATGGATGATCAGCAGCAGGCTTTACAGGAGTACGCTTTTGTGGTTGCTTTTTAGAAGACTTTAAAGCCTTCTTTTTCGGGCGCTCTTCAAGAACTAAAGTATCATATACCACACCAGCGTATATGGCTTTAACACCTATTTTAGAACTGCTTTAATCTCATTAGTGAGATGTACGAAAAACAGTCTATCATACTTAAGCTGGGCAAGGTTGTTACAAAAAGTCTACGAGGTAGACCCATTTGTCTGTCCGAAATGTCAGGGGACAATGTCGGTTGTGGCGATTATCGAGGATCCTAAAGAGCTTACCAAGATTATTGACTGGGCAAGTCAGCAAAAACGAGAGCAACCAGAGACCGTCTGCGCTCGTTCACCTCCTGAGCTGGCACTGGTGTCGGTATAATACCCAAAAACGAAGTTTATGCAGAACAGGATAACACCTCGAAATCGATGCTTATACAGCGACCCGTGGGAGATATATTTTAAAGTTTTGTCAAATTGGTGAGAATCAGGTATTGACAGCAAAAATAGACTGAACAATAATGCTAATTGTTGGCGTTGCCGAAAATTTTTGATTGGTTCAGTTGTTCGGGCTGGAAAAATGGTTGTAGTTCGGAGAAAAATCCGAATTTCGACGGAAAACTGCTAAAAACCCCGAAATGACAGTTCCTATCAACAACTGCTAAAAACCCCGAAATGACAGTTCCTATCAACCTGGTAGACAGCGTTTTATTTGGATGCTGCTTTCTGATTATTCCTAAACGAACTCTCGAATGTGTTATACTATAGGAAAGAGGTGATAGCATGAGTCTTGATTACAACAATCCGTTTTTACAACAGAAAATCACTAAGCAAGCAGACGAACAATTCAAGAACATTTACAGTGACGATTTCTCTCGTAGGTTAGAAGGTAGTAAGATAATAACCGAAGTGTTAAAGAATACCGATAAAAATGACCAATGCAACCCATTCAAAGTAAACTGAAACCTGTTAAGCGTTAGCCAGTACTGTTTTATTTGCTATCTATCCTGAAAAATACTAAAAGAGTCACACGAAAAAAGTGTGGCTTTTTTATTTTGCCCTATTGACAACCGTTCTATCTTATGGTATTATTGATATTAACAAGACAATATTATCATAATGACAATAAGAGAGAGTGAAGTTGAATTAGTTTGAAAGCATCTGAAATTTTAAAGAATAACAAAGATATTAGTATATCAAGTGCAAATGTAGGACGTAAAAATTTTTGTACTTATTTGAAAACGTTATGTGATACAGCTACGGATATGTTTTTGAGCAATGATAGTACCCTTGATGCTTATGACAAAGCATTTTTAAAATTGGATGCGCAACTAAAGGAGTTGCTGGATTATCCATCAGATGCATTGCCCTTTAAAATATAAACGAATGAGTGATTGGAGGTGAATAGATATGGAATACAAAAAAGAGGAGGGGCAAAGCTTGGAGACAAGACATTACTAGATGCTTTAATTCCTGCTGCAGAGTCCTTGAGGGATAGCAACCAAGCCGGAGAAACGATGATTGTGGCGATGAAAAAAGCTGCCGATGCAGCAGTTTCCGGGGCAGAGAAAACAAAAGAAATTATTGCGATGAAAGGAAGAGCAACCTATCTAGGTGATCGAAGCATCGGATATCCGGATGCAGGCGCGGTTGCAATTGGCGTTATATTTACCGGGATGGTACAGTCTTTGGGTTGATGCAGTGCATACGGCAAATACAAAAAAATGTGAGGAGGAGATCATGATGTTAGCAAAAGAATTTACTTTTGAAGTAGAGGGTGGACTGAAAATCTTTGTTAGAAAGCTATTACCCGAGGCCGGTAGGCACCTCAAGGGAATCGTCCTGATTGTACACGGCGCAGCGGAACACTCGGGACGCTATGTTCGGTTTGGAAAGGTACTAAATGAAAACGGTTTTGTAGTTTATGCACATGACCAACGAGGACATGGACAAACTGCTGCGAACCCAGCTATTATACACATTAATGAAGGTGGATTCGAAGGTATGGTTGATGATATCGACAGGCTTTATAAAATCGCAGCCTCCGAACACCCTGGTCTTCCTATATTTCTTTTTGCCCACAGCATGGGTACAATTATTTGCAGAAAGTACCTTCAAAAGTACAGCGGACGTGGGCTGAAAGGCACAATACTTTGTGGTGCGGCTCATATTCCACAAATAAAACAGATATGCGATTTTGCGAAAACAATAATAGAACAGCATGGTAGAGATTATGTTGATGTAAATCTGCAGGGGGTGAACCAATCCTATAATGAAAGATTTCAGCCAGAAAGGACACCTTTTGACTGGTTGAGCAGGGATGAGGCTGAAGTGGATAAATATATTCAGGATCCGCTTTGCGGAAATCCCGGAACTGCAGGCTTTTTATACGAATTTGCGAAAGGGTACGATATTTTTGATGAAGAAAAGATAAAAGGAATCGATAAAGAACTGCCAATTCTATTTATTACCGGGGATCAGGATCCTTCAACCCTCTACGGTGAAAGTGCAAAATTAGCAAAGGAATTGTATCAGAAAGCAGGGATAAAAGAAGTTGACTTAATTATATATCCTGGGGCAAGGCATGAATTGCTGAATGAAATCAACAGGGATGAAGTTACAGAAGATATTATTGATTGGATAAACAAACATTTATAAGACAGAACTGATGAGGGGTAGTGGAAATCCGAAAGGTGGGATGATTTGTCAATGTCATTAAGTTAAGACAGGTGTAATAGAATTCTCTAAAGAGTAGAGTACAGAAAATGTATCCTACTCTTTTTTTGTGGAAAATCATAGAAACAAATAATACAAAATCGAAAAAAATGCTTGACAAGTAGTCAAAAAAATGTGGCGAAGCCCCTTGAGAAAAAATGATAGTGAGAAATTTAACAAAGAAAGCTATGTTCATAATATAATCTATCCGATGAGAACGACATCTGATGAGATTGAGTATGCTAACCATAATTTGTGGCTCATAGATGAGAAACTTGCATACTGCAGCTTTATTTCTTCGGATATCCCTTTTAACAATGATAATAAAGAAGAACGTACAGATATCATGATATTGGACAATCCAGTTGCGGTATCTGATGAAGAAAATGATGGAAGTGAATTTGACACTATAGTTCTTTTTGAATTGAAACGACCAATGAGAGATGATTACTCAACTGCGGAAAATCCAGTTACTCAATTATATGAATATGTAGACAAGATTAAATCAGGCAAAGCTAAAGACAAATATGGAAGAAAAATTATAGCGGGGAATGGCACAAAGTTTTATCTTTATGCCGTATGTGACATCACTCCAAGCTTGGAAAAAACCATTCGATTCAATAGCTTTAAACATACACCTGATAAAATGGGATACTATCTGTTTAATGATACCTATAATGCATATGTGGAAATTCTGTCATTTGATAAAATTATCAAGGATTCGAAAAAGAGAAATAAGATTCTCTTCGATAAGCTGGGTATTTAAAAGAAGATAATGGGGTGAGTAAGATGGGAATCATGATAACTAAAATTCGAATACAGAATTTTCGTTCTATAGAAAATGTTGAAGTTGAACTAGAAAATACGAATATTTTAATTGGCCAAAATAATTGTGGCAAAACTAATTTTTTAAAAGCAATAGATTTGTCCTTGAATTCGTATAAAGATGTAAGTAAGGAAGATATTTTTGTAAAAGATAGCGAAAAGCTCTCTACAGATAAGAGGGCGATAATTGATATTTTAATTGTCCCAATAAATGAAAATGGAAAAAGAGAAAGAGAGTTCAATGAGTTTTGGAATTCTGCATTTACAGAAAAATGGATAACGACTGATGCTACAAACGGAAATTACGTTGGTATACGATCAATCGTTGAGTATGATATAAAGAAGAACGACTATGGAATTACTAGAAAACAAATTAAAGAGTGGAATTCAGATATTGAGGAAAGTAAAGTAGGTAAACCACAACAGTTTGGATCAGATATGAATAATTATATAAACTCATTTTTTATGGATGCACAAAGAGATATTTCAGATGACCTTAAAAGCAAAAAATCTTATTTTGGAAAAACAACTTCAAAAACAGATATTACACCAGAAAAAACACAGGAAATTGAAAAGCAATTGAATGATATCAATGATGAAATAATCAATAGTATTCCATCACTAAAGCAGGCGGCAGTAAATATCGCTAAAATAGGAAAGACTTTAGGAAACAAAGGTAGTGATATACAGATTGAGCCTCTGGCGAGAAGTTTGGGAGATTTGCATAAAGGGATGGATATAACCTTAAAGGATGGAAACGCAGCTAAATTTTCAATAGCACAACATGGAATGGGTACTCGCAGTTGGATATCATTTTTAACATTAGGTGCATATGTCGAAGAATTCCACAAAGAGGCTAAAAATGATGATGCTGATGATTATGTAATGTTGACTCTTGAAGAGCCAGAAGCTCACTTACATCCACAAGCTCAAAGACAATTATATTCACAAATTGAAGATTTCCGTGGGCAAAAAGTTGTAAGCACACATTCACCAAGTGTTGTTGCACAATCAGAACTAAAAAACTTAATACATTTTTATAAAGAAAATGGGATAACAAAAGTTCAAAGGTTTTTGGAAGCTGAGTATGAACCAGAAGAAATAATGAAAATTAGAAGAGAAGTAATAAAAACACGGGGAGAACTTTTGTTTTCTTCTGGGATTGTATTGTGTGAAGGGATAACCGAAGAGCAAGCTTTACCAATTTACTTTAAAGAATATTTTGGAGTAGATCCTGTTTTCTTAGGAATTAATATAATCGGTGTTGACGGTCAGAATTATAAAACATTTTTAAATTTAATCAAAAAATTTGGAATCAAATGGTATATTTTTAGTGATGGTGAAAAAGAACCAATCAAAGGAGTGAAAAATGCTGTTAAAGTAATGAGTAATCAAGATGTATCAGAATTGAAAAACGTTATTATTTTAGATAATGGTGAAGACTTCGAGAAATATTTAGTCAAAAGTGGCTATTCAGAACACATAATCAATGCGGTAAATGAAGTTGAAGAGAAAGAAAATGAACTGACTGAAACGCAAGTTGAGGGTCTTGAACAGGTAACAAAGACATTTTTTGAGAAATATAGTGAAAATGCAAAGGAATCAAATGACAAACAGCCAAAGCGAAGAAAGACAGATAAGCCACCTTGCAAAGAATGTGGTCAAGATATATATGAAGATGTCGTGGAAGTAATTGATGGACTTGATGAAGCTCAGAAACTTGTTTATAAATGCATCACCGCAAAAAAAGCAAAAGCTAAATATGCGATGGCAATTGCAGAACATATAGTAAGAGATGAAGAGCTTAGTCTGAGGATACCTTCAAAATTATTGTCTTTGTTTAAGGAAATATCTATTCAACAAGGGATCAAGGTAAGAGAGGAGTATATTGATGTTAAATCTGTCGGAGAAACAGCAACAAATAGTTGATTTTACTGATGGGGCTCTTTTAGTTAAGGCAGGACCTGGAAGTGGAAAAACTAGAGTATTAATTGAACGAATAAAAAAACTGTTATTAACAAATAAAAGAAGTAAAATTTTGGCGTTAACATTTAGTAATTTGGCTGCTGAAGAGATGAAGAATCGATTATTGGAAGACCAAGCAGTAGAAGATTATATTGAAAATGTTAATGTAGGAACAATACATTCATTTTGTCTCGATATTGTTCAATCACGAGGCAATCTCATTGGATTAGGAACT
The DNA here is from genome assembly GCF_003665005.1 of Petrotoga sp. Shatin.DS.tank11.9.2.9.3. Taxonomy (NCBI): domain Bacteria; kingdom Thermotogati; phylum Thermotogota; class Thermotogae; order Petrotogales; family Petrotogaceae; genus Petrotoga; species Petrotoga sp. Shatin.DS.tank11.9.2.9.3. Next base: position 88,003 of record NZ_JGVT01000005.1, on the reverse strand, counting down.
GAGCTAGTTTTATTTGAAAACAATGATGATAGAAAGAAAATGTTAGCAGATATATTTTTAAAAGATAGTGAACTTCTAAGATTATTAAAAAGTAAAGAGAAACCGGAAGTGTTTCTAAATGAATGTTTAGAACTTATTTCAGAGCAGAAGAAGAATTTTGTATCTCCTGAAGTTTATGATGGAAATGAAGCGTTTAAAGAAATATATATAGAGTATAACGAGTACTTAAAAAAACAAAATGCAATTGATTTTGATGATATTTTATTTTATGCGTATAGAATATTAACTGAAAATCCGAATGTAACGAAAATGTACACCAGTATATACAAGTTCATTTGTGTAGACGAAGCTCAGGATTTAAATTTTGCGCAATACGAAGTAATTAGAGCTCTGTGTGGTGAGACATTCAATAACATTATGTTGGTAGGGGATGAAAATCAATCCATCTATGGATTTAATGGATCAGACAGTAATTTAATGAGTAAGACTTTTGTATCCAATTTCCAACCAACAGTTTATGTATTAAATGAAAATTTTAGATCAGCAAAATCCATAGTTCGATTTGCCAATACATTGGAAGAATCAGATAGTGTATCAAACTATTTCTATGAAGGCGAACTAAGCGCACATGAGTTACAAGATGAAGAAGAGGAAGCCTTATTTATTATTAAGAATTTTAAGACACTAATGGAAAACGGTCATAGTGATATTGATCATCCACTCGATTTTGAAGATTTTGCAATAATTGCGCGTAATAGATATGTATTAAACAAAGTGGAAGATAAATTGAAAGATGAGGGTATTCCGTATTACTTTAAAAAATCAAGTTCGGGAATTGAAATTGAATCGGAATTCATCAAAGTGTTTGATCTTAGTTTAAGGTTATTAATAAATTGCAAAGATATAATTCATCTTAGAGAATTATGCAAAATAGTAAAAGTGGATGTGCCTGATACAAGCAATTCATGTTCCGGTATGGAACTATTAGAATTAATTTTGAAAAGTGAGTCCCATAAAGTAATCATTGAAGAGCTTAAAAAGTTTGATGAGGTGAATTTTGAATTTGGGAAGACGTTGAAAGCGGTTGCTGATTTTGTTGAAAATAGCACAGAATTTCAAGAAGAAGAAAAATATTTGATCTTTAATGATATTGAAATGTGGCAAAAGCATTGGAGCAAATATATCATGCAAGTTGAAAGAGAGTATAGAAGTGCTATTTCATTTAGGAGTTATATTGCGTTAGGAAAAACACAGGATATATCAAATGATAAAGGCGTTTCTTTATTAACTGCGCATATGTCTAAAGGGCTACAATATGAAGTTGTTTTTGTTATAGGTTTATCGGAAGGAACGTTCCCTGACTATAGAGCAGTAAGAGCAAATGGAAAGGAAATGGAACAAGAAAAAAATAATATGTTTGTTGCTGTAACAAGAGCAAAACGAATTTGCTTTTTGACATATCCTAAGGTTAAAGTTATGCCTTGGGGAGACAAAAAAAATCAACAAGCATCTAGATTTATTAAAGGATTAGAGATAAGAACTATATAGAATAAACTCAAATAATTGTGCCGAATAAAGCTTTCAAGTAAGGCACAATTATTTGAAAGTTTTATTGCGCACAATTTTTACCGGTCGGTAAAAATGTGGCAACGGTTCAACAGAACAATAATGTGTCAAAGTAGTGATGCACCTTACTATCGAATTGGCCAGAGATTTCATTCGAAAAAACAGATCAGAGTAACTCTTATTAGAGAAAAATAACCCTCCGCCAAGGAACCAGTGGGTCCTTACGACATCATTATTGTCTACTCAAGGCACGTTGAGAGTATAATTCTGATGACGTATTGTGGTTCAGATGGCAAAGAGTAGAGATTGACCACAATATATAGTGGTTCAAGGACGATTTTGGAGCGAAAAAAGAGTAAAAAACACCGTTTTTTGACCCCTGTTTTTGGGGTGATTTATAGATGACATAGGGTAAATTGAGTGAAGACATCATAAAGGTGGAGAAATTGATGGCTCAGAAAGAGGTAGAAATAATCCTCTGGGATGATAAGAATTTTATATAATCTAAAGTAGTGGTAGTTGTTTTGAAACAGCTACCACTATAGTTTTTTATTAGATTGAAATTTTATTTCAAACTATTTTAGAACCTACAATAATATTTTTTTAAAAAATGTTTGTATTGAAACCACCCTTTTATGGTACTAATGTCGTAGTAGATAGTTTTGAGATATTTCAAATAATATTTAAAAAACACTTGAATAAATGCTCATATAACTATTGACATATGAAAAAAATTATAATATAATAAATACACAACATATGAATAACAGCTCAAGTATTCAGATGAAATGATTTAAAAAGAGGTGATAATATGACTGAGAAATTTAATTCAATTGAAAGATGTGACTGCAATGTAATTCATGAGGATATTGTAAATCAAGTTAGAGATAAAATGCCTCAAGAAGAAAGCCTTTACGATTTAGCAGAACTATTTAAAGTTTTTGGAGATTCAACAAGAATTAAGATACTCTGGGCATTAGATCAATCAGAGATGTGCGTTTGCGATATTGCATTCTTATTAAATATGACCCAATCAGCAATTTCACATCAGCTAAGAGTCTTAAAGCAGGCTGGACTAGTAAAGAGCAGAAGAGAAGGAAAGATTGTATTCTACTCTCTTGAAGATGAACATGTAAAGCAAATATTTGACCAGGGATTAATTCATATTTCAGAAGAAAGTAAGTAAAGGAGGGTCAGTAATGTTAAAGAAGGAAGTAATTTTAGAAGGTTTAGATTGCGCAAATTGTGCAGCTAAAATTGAAGATGAGGTTAATAAATTAAATGGAGTCAAAGCCTATATGAACTTCATGAACAAGACATTGACTTTAGAAATTGAATCAGAGCAAGAGTATAAGAATATATTACAGCAAGTTAAAACCATAGTGCACAAGCACGAACCGGATGTGGTAGTGAAAGAAAAATCCGTTAACAAGAGCAATAAAATAGTATTAATACTTGAAGGACTTGGCTGCGCGAATTGTGCAGCTAAAATGGAAAAAGAAATAAGCGGTCTAGCAGGAGTTGAATTTGCTGCAGTAGATTTTGTTTCGAAGAAACTAACACTGGAAATAAGTCCGAAAGTCAACCGCTCTGAGTTAAATAAGAAGATTGAAGGCATAGTAAAGAAAATAGAGCCAGATGTAAAGGTCATTTTTGAGGAGAATAACTCCAAGACCAAAATAAACGAAAATAACGAAGAGGAAGAAGAAGGTGTCAACAAAAAAGAAATCATAAGACTTGTGGTCGGTGGAGCAATATTTGCCGTGGGAATCATCTTTAATTTCCAAAATTGGCTTGAGCTTACCTTGTTTATTATTAGTTATATCATAGTTGGTGGAGAGGTTGTCTTAAGAGCAATAAAAGGTATTGCCCGCGGTCAGGTATTCAGTGAGCATTTTTTGATGAGTATTGCTACCATTGGTGCTTTCTTCGTTGGAGAGTATCCAGAAGGTGTAGCAGTTATGCTGTTCTATCTGGTAGGTGAATTGTTTCAGGATATAGCTGTAGGTCACTCCAGAAAATCAATACGTGCTTTGATGGATATTCGTCCTGACTATGCAAATCTTAAAGTTGGCGATGAGATCAGGAAAGTATCTCCTGAAGAGGTAAACATAGGTGACATCATTATTGTTAAACCAGGAGAAAAAGTTCCCCTCGATGGCAAGGTTATAGAAGGAAACTCAATGGTTGACACTGCAGCGTTAACAGGGGAATCTGTTCCTCGTGAACTCGGGCCAGGAGACGATGCATTGAGCGGAT